>CAIYNH010000170.1 GCA_903927495.1 uncultured beta proteobacterium | reverse complement strand
CCTACATCCAGAGCACGCCACCCTGTCAGGGTAGCTGCCCGGCAGGTGAAGACATTCGTGGCTACCTCAACATCGTGCGGGGTATCGAGAAACCCCCGGCTGGCATGCTCTGGCAAGAGTACGCCTTTCGTCGACTGACTGAAGCCAATCCGTTTCCTTCGGTCATGGGTCGGGTTTGCCCGGCACCTTGTGAATCGGGTTGCAATCGCAATCAAGTCGAGGATTTTGTTGGCATCAACTCAGTTGAGCATTTTCTGGGTGACTATGCCATCCAAAACAAGTTGGCATTCAACAAACCAACACAACTATCTGGCAAAACTGTGGCAGTCATTGGTGGCGGGCCGGCTGGGTTGTCCACCGCTTACCAACTGGCTCGCAAGGGCCACGATGTCACCCTGTTTGACGAGCGGGCTGAACTTGGCGGCATGATGCGCTATGGGATTCCAGGATTCCGAACTCCACGTGATGTGCTGGACGCTGAGATTCAGCGCATTCTTGACCTCGGTGTCAAAACACGCATGAGTTGTCGCATCGGCACCGATATCAGTATGGAACAAATTCGCAGTGAATTTGATGCCGTCTTTTTGGGACTGGGCGCGCAAGCTGGCCGGGCGTTACCGGTTGCAGGTGCTGATGCCCCCAATTGCGTCACGGCAACGGCTTTCCTGAAGGCTTTTAACGATGGTCGCCTGCGTCACGTGGGTAAACGTGTGGTCGTGGTCGGTGGCGGGGACACCTCGATTGATGTGGCGACGGTGGCACGCAGGTTGGGCCACATTGACAAGATCAATGAATCAGACCGACCGGAACACGCCATCGCCGGCCATGTGGCGCACGATGTGGCCGAGGCCTCGGCGCGTCAGGGCGCTGAGGTGACCCTGACCACTATTTTTACGGTAGACAAAATGCAAGCCACCAAACATGAGGTGGAGCACGCTTTGTCTGAAGGCATCACGATTCGTGACGGCATGGCACCTGTGGCGGTGCTTCATGGACCAGACGGTCGTGCCATCGCCTTGCGAATCATGCGCTGTGAGGCCAAAATAATCAGTGGCAGGCTTGAGATCAAGAATATCGCAGGCACTGAAGAGGACATCCCCGCTGATCTGATCGTCTCCGCGATTGGTCAGGCGGTTGACTTTACCGGACTCGAAGAATTCAACAATGGCAAAGGTGCCATCAACTCAGACAAAAACTACCAGGTGCAAGGGCAACCCGGCTTCTTTGTTGGGGGTGATGTCGTGCGCCCACATTTGCTCACCACGGCGATTGGACATGGTGCAATCGCTGCTGATGGCATTGATCGTTTTCTGCAAAACGAGCCTATTGAAAAACGCCCCAAGATTGACGTTCATGCCTTCGATCTGAAGCGCAAGATGCTGGAAAAAGGACTGAGCTTCAGTGCTGCTCAAGAGCCGATGCGTGGTACTGACAAGAGCACGGTAGCCATTCACAACTATGACAATCGCTCAGATCGTTATGTGATCTCGCACAAGGAACTGTTTCTTGGTCACTTCCCGTATCTGGCACGCAACCGCCGTGGCATCACCTCGCTGACTGCCGAGCAGGCGCTGGACAACTTTGAAGAACGTCTGCAACCGCTGCTGCAAGCCCAGGCCGTGGCAGAGGCCAAGCGCTGCATGAGTTGCGGCCAGTGCTTTGAGTGTGATAACTGCGTGGTGTATTGCCCCCAGGTTGCAGTGTTTAAAGTGCCCAAATCCAAAGCCACAACCGGTCGCTATGTAGACACTAACTACAACAAATGCATTGGTTGTCATATTTGTGCCGATGTCTGCCCCACGGGTTACATCCAGATGGGACTGGGAGAGTAAGCGCATGGCGCGCAGAACGTTTTTGTCGCGCTGGGGCCAGGTGGTTGGCATGAGCTTAATACTGGCTACAGGCTTGGTTTTTTCGGCTGACTCAGGCGTGAACCAAACAGCTTCAGTGTCCAACTCGCTGCAGCCCAAAATCGAAAAAGCGCGGGGTGGTCCGTGTGTTGATGACCCAGCAAGCATGCGGCGCAACCACATGCAGATGCTCAAACACCAACGCGATGACACCCTGCATGATGGTATTCGCACCGGCAAGTATTCATTGAAAGAGTGCATTGCCTGCCATGCCAGCCAGACCACAGGCAGCGTTACCGGGTCGAGCAGCAATTTTTGCCAAGCCTGTCACGACTATGCTGCCGTGAAGATTGACTGTTTTGAATGCCATGCCAACAAGCCAGCGGTCAAGCCATGACAAACAACATCAAACCTGTTCCTCTTGACGTGACGACCGTGCCAAAAAATGCACGACGCGGTTTTCTAACTTTTGCCGCGGCGGGTATGGCGGGCATTTTGCTCGCTCCAGGCGTGCGGTTGATCGAAATTGCTCAGGCTGCTCATGTTACGGGAACATCTGGTTCGGGAGCCAGCAGTGCTGTTCGCTGGGGCATGTTGATTGACAGTAGCAAATGCGCTAGCGGTTGCACCGATTGCGTTACAGCCTGCAACAAAGAAAACGGTTTGTCGGGTGGCACCAAGGCGACCGACTCACAATGGATTCGCAAGATCGAAATCAAGGAAGAACGTACCGGCAAGACGCAGTCACT
>CAIYNH010000169.1 GCA_903927495.1 uncultured beta proteobacterium | reverse complement strand
AGTTGAGCAGTTGTTCTTCTGTCAGGCGCCCCTCCATGTACGCGCGGGCATACACACCGGGCGCAACGTGGCCCTGAATGTAGAGACAGTCGCCGCCGTGGTTTTCACTCTCAGCATGCCAGAAATGGTTAAAACCCGCGCCGAACATGTGCGCCAGCGAGGCAAAAGAACCAATGTGCCCACCCAGATCACCGCCGTCTTCGGGATGATGGCGGTTGGCCTTGACCACCATCGCCATGGCGTTCCAGCGCATGTAGGCACGCAAGCGCTCTTCTATTTCGATATTACCGGGGCAGCGTTCTTCACTGTCCGTATCGATGGTGTTGACGTAGCTGGTGTTGGCTGAAAACGGCATGTCGATGCTACTTTGGCGAGCGTGTTCGAGCAATTGCTCAAGTAAAAAATGCGCCCGCTCGGGGCCCTCGCTTTGAATGACAGCGCTCAAGGCGTCCATCCATTCTCGTGTTTCCTGACTGTCCGCGTCAGGCGCGGCCACTCCAACCTGGCTATTTGGTACTGCTGACATGCATGTCTCCTAATGTTTGTTTGCGACGTAATAGTAGATGAAATCATCCACGATAAAACTGAAATAATTTTAGATGCAATTTTATAAAATTTCAAATAGTGTCTTATCTTTTTATAATATGAAATTTATTTGAACCTACTCTCCTACACTCGAAGGCATGTCATTGCCGCAACGCCTTCAACTGCCAAGCTCGCTCCAGATCAAGCCGTTAGCACGGCTCAAAAGATGGTGGATGCAGCAGACACCCCAGCACCAGGATCGGTTTGCAGTACTGGCACCGCTGGCAGCGGTGGTGCTGTTTTTGGTCGCCATTCTGTCGGCGTTTGCGTATTTGCGCCTGGAAGAGATCTCCCGCGAACGCGAAGCCATTAACCGAGATGTTGAATACACCCAGCAGCGCCTGCGTTTGCGCCTGCTGGAGCAACAGGAACAACTGGGCCGCTTTGCCCGAGAAATCTCAAGCCGCGAAGTCAGCCATGCTGACTTCATGTCCCGCGCCGAAGGCTTAACCAATCTTTATCCGGAGTTGCAAGGCTTGACCTGGATCGATGAGCGCAAATTGGTGCGGGTTGACTACCACACCGGCAACCTGACCGGTGCACCCGAAAAAACTGGTGAAACGCTCATCGAAACCGTGGAAATGTCGGATAACTACCGTTTGTCAGGCGAGTTGTTGCTCCCCATCTATTCGACACCCCGAGCACAACCAGACATGGCTGCAACACTGCACTTGCACCTGCCCTTGATCAATCGGGGGTTTTTCAAAGGTACTCTGCTGGTCTTGTATTCCATCGATGCCATGTTTCGCTACGGCGTTCCCAACGAAATCACCGCCAAGTACGCGGTATCGCTGAACGATGCGAACGGCAAGTTGCTGGCGGGCACTACCGTCTCCGAGAGCAAGAACACGCGCAATGTGCTGCCCTGGGCCAGCCCCATTAATGCCTACGAAATGCAGGTCTCGCCCATCGGCAATGGGCTGACCGTACGCGGACAAGCCTACCGTACCTCATTGGGAGTCATAGGCAGCGCACTGTTTTGGCTGGTAATGGTGCTCAGTGCCATCACGGCATGGTTGCTGATTGCCAACTGGGGACACACCCGTAAGCGTATTCAGGCCCAGGATGCCCTGGTGAAAGAGACTGCCTTTCGGCGCGCCATGGAAAACTCCATGCTCACCGGCATGCGCGCACTCGACCTGCAAGGTCGCATCACCTATGTGAACGCCGCCTTTTGCCAGATGACGGGCTGGAGTGAAGATGACCTGGTGGGAAAAACCGCACCATTTCCCTATTGGCCCACCGAAGACTTTGACGTTCTGAAAAATCGGCTCAGCGAAGAACTCACCGGTCTTATTCAGCCTAGCGGCATCCAGTTCCGGGTCAAACGCAAGGACGGCACGATCATTGAGGCACGCCTTTACGTCTCGCCGTTGATCGATGCACGCGGACAGCAAACCGGCTGGATGACCT
>CAIYNH010000168.1 GCA_903927495.1 uncultured beta proteobacterium | reverse complement strand
CAGAATGCAAAATTTGGAACTCTTGGTTGCTGCGGATGTTGCGGCAATACTCAAGATCAGTGAAGCAACCATTTCGAATTGGCTATACGGGCGCCGAAAGTCTCCGGTCGGCTTCCCGCCGCCGGTAAAAATTGGCGCATCGATTCGGTGGCGGTCATCGGACATCCAGGCATTTATCTTGGGTTTGCCATTCACGACCACAGGCCAAATCCCGCTACCTGGGCAGTTGCAGCCCGCCGTGACCACGGTAGTGCTGGCTGAGCCAGTGCGTGGCCGTGGTCGGCCTCGCAAGATTCAGTCTGGCACGCTGGGTTGATGGGGTGGATCATGGCGGCGACGACTCCCCTCCCGATCCTCACCTCCAGGAAAAGGACCTTTGAAGAAAACCTGACACTGGCTAAAGCACGGGGGCAACAAGTTGCGGCGTTTGCAAAAGTTGGCGCGGATAAACCTTTGGAGGTGCAACTGCCATTGTGGGCAGAGGTCTGCCGGGGCGTACCAAACAGCGTCTTGCGATCTGCACTTTTTGGGGTGGTACGCCGTGGCCCGAGGTCGTTCCAGCAGCGCGTGCAGAAAGCCAGTGTTGAAGGGGTCAAGATCATCCACACGGGGCCACAACTGGACCAAGCTGATTTGGATGTCTGGGAGCAAGCGCTGCAGCTGGCCAGAACGGGTGGGCTTGGCTGCCGGATTCAATTCACGGCATCACAATTTTTGAAGAGCATTGGACGCGGCAACGGCAAAAGTCAGCATGAGTGGCTGAAAGGGGCGTTTGCGCGGCTTGCATCCAGTGTGGTGGAAATCAAAGATGCACACCGGGCTTATTTCGGCCCAATTCTGCACCATGGTGGCAGGGACGATGAAACCGGTCGATACGTCATTGAAATGAATCCAAAAATTATTGAACTCTATGGACTGGACGGCTGGTCAAGTGTGGAATTTGGCCAGCGCATGGCACTCAAAAAACGGCCCCTTGCCCAGTGGCTGCACGGATATTACAGCTCCCATGCAAAGCCTTTTCCCGTCAAAATTGAAACCCTGCACCGGCTGTGCGGGAGTCAAAATGCAGCCATCAAAGGGTTCAAGCAAGACCTGAAGTCAGCCCTCGAAAAATTGAAAGAAGTCACGAACTGGAACTGGAAAATCGATGATTCAGATTTGGTCCACTTGTCAAAAGTTCCAACTGCGAGTCAATCAAGGTACCTGCTGAAGCGCGGGCGTTTCCGCAGGCCGCCCTGAGCCCGCGCGTGAGCTACGTTGGACAGTGACTCCGGGGCCGTGGATTGCAATTCAAGTTCGCAACGACAAGCCGTATGGATATGGAGTCAGATTGCAATTATTTTTTGCTGGAAGTGCGCCATGACCATCAATAACTTCTGCGCGGCCTGAATGGCGGCTTGCAGGCGCTCGAAGCGTTCTGTCAGACTGTCCGGGTAATCGTGTGCAAATTGGTTGCGCACTTGTCGCAGGCTTAGCCATTCGTCTGCACTCTTTAGCCAACCAAGTTGCTCAAGGCGTGTAAATCGATCGATGGCCGACATGGGCGAAATGTCTTCGCCCAAAACTTTTAGTACCGCCGGCATCAGGCGTGCGCCCATGTCGTCTTGCAACCGGGTGTAGCGGTAAGCAAACTGGTCGAGCAGCCGGCGGTCATCCTTGTTCAGGTGCGTGTAGTCGTCAGGGGTAAGCGCACGCAGTTGCATGTCTTGCATGGCCTCTAGCAGTGCGTCTGCATGGCCTTGGCATACGGCCCGGATGTGCTGCAGTGCCAGTTGTTCGGGGGCTGTTTTCATTGAATCTGGATGCCGGTGGTGTGGGCTACTTTGACAATTGACCTGGAGTCGTTCGGTTGCTCTATGACCAGATCGATTTTGCGCTCCCCTAGCAGGCGTTCAAGCATGGTCAACATGCGAATTTTCTTGGCAAAGGGCTGGTCGGCCGCAGTAGCCGCCGGGCGCACCAATAGGTCGATATCACCGCCTTTTTTTGTGTCGTCCACGCGCGATCCAAACAGCCATACTTCCGTGCCGTCGCCAAAGGTAGTTTTAGCAGCATGACCGATGGCCTGGATTTGATTAGTGTTTAGGCGCATGTGGGATTTTGTGAATGGGCTGAGTTTGAAATATAGCACCCGACCGTGCCACAACTCACACACTATCGAAGACAACCGGAATGAGCACGCCAAAAACTCGTCGTTTCTGTTCGAAGTCGACGATAGCTGGCTGCTTGCCCCATCCAACGACCTGACCTATTGCCAGGGCTCCTGCGCCTGGGTGCCAACGCTGGCATTACCCCATGCTGGGCGCACAAATGAAATAAGGGCGGATGATCCGCCCTCATGAAACACAACCTGTTTCTAAACAGTCATCGTGTGTGTCCACCGTGGACACCAAGATCGAGTCAGATAGTCGACCAGCTTCCTGCTGCCATAAAACTTCAGCTGTCCATTCTCGCTGTACGCAAGTGCCGATTGATCAACTTTATATCCGGCCATCTGGGCTTTGGTTGTCAGTTGCGCAAGCAACTTGCCATTTTCCGAATCACAGTTGAATGACGCACGGGCATCAAATACAGCAAAGTTGACCCAGCCTCCACTCGTTGAACGCTCGCGCAAGTGTGCAAGGTTGATCTGCATGTCATGCTTCCTTCGTAACAGGGTTCTGGAAGCAATGGCAGCGCCACCGCTCCCAGAAAACTGATCAACGATGACTATTGGGCGTTACCT
>CAIYNH010000167.1 GCA_903927495.1 uncultured beta proteobacterium | reverse complement strand
TCCATGAGCAACTGCCGATGCGTCACCACTCTACCAGCACTGCGGACCAGTCGAGCCAGCAATTTGAACTCGGTGGGTGTGAGATGCAATTTCCGCCCTTGACTCAGCACCGTGTGCAAAGTGAGGTCGACCCGAAAATCGTCCAGTTCATGAAATTTGACAGCGGCCGGGACGGTGGTACCTCGATGCCGCATTGCCACCCTCATTCGGGCCAGCAGCTCAGTCACACTGAACGGTTTGGTCAGGTAGTCATCAGCACCCGCATCCAGAAGTTGGATTTTTTGTGTTTCCTGATGACGCGCCGAGACCACCAGAATCGGTAACGAATGATGCTTGCGAACCTCCTGGACCAAGCTTGCACCGTCCCCGTCGGGCAAACCCAAATCCAGCAACAAGATGTCTGGGGCACAATGACGCAGAAGTGCACTTGCCTCACCGACAGACACTGCGGTTTGGACATCAAAGCCTTCAACCGACAGGGTGGACTGAATCAAAGCCCGAATTTCGGGGTCATCCTCCACCACAAGGACACGCAAGCTCATAGCTGTTCACCTTCCGGCTGTTTCGCATCCATGGGCATGGTAAATGTGAAACTGTTGCCTGCCCCACTTCTGCGTCTTAATGTCAAGGTGCCACCGTGGGCTACTGCAATGGCACGACACAGCGCCAAGCCCAGTCCAGCGCCGCGTTGACCTGATAGGTCATCGCGGGTGTATGGCTCAAAAATACTTGCGTATTTCTCTTGCGCAATCTCGATGCCCCGGTCTTTGACTGCAACTTGCAAAACGTGGGCATTCACAGTCACGCTCAATTCAATTGTCTCGTTGCTGTACTTGAGGGCGTTGTCCAGGAGGTTACCGATCAGTTGTGCCAGCAACACCGGGTCGGCCTTGATCAGTGGCAGTCCTTGAGGAACCCTGGATTTGATGCGACGAACCGGATCACGATGTCGGATTCTGGCCAAGACTGCGCCCACAATCTCTTCCATGGATTCCCAGTCGCGTTTGATTTCTTGGTCAGCATTGGCAAGTCGAACCAGTTGGAGTGTGTTTTCTGTAACGGTGCAGAGATAGGATGCCTCACTGACGATGCTGCCCAGCAAGCGTTCTTGCTCTTCGACACTGAGCTTATCGCGCAGGAGCTGTAGAGAAGACGCGGCACCCACAACAGCGGCCAATGGGGTGCGCAAATCGTGCGAAATTGCGGCCAGGTAGGTGCTTTGGAGTTGCTGGCGCTGTGCCTCCCTTTGGGCTGCTTGCATGGTCTCGGTCAGGCGCAGGCGCTGTAGCGCCTGTCCGAGCAAGGTACAAAGGGCCTGCGCGTGTTCACGACCTGCGGTATCACTGGCAAGTGCAGGCTGGATGCTGACCGCACCGCACACATTGGGTTTATTGCCCAGAGGAAGGAACCAAGCATCCAGGCCGGGCCATCGTCCGGTGCCTGGACCAAGAACAGCCATCTCCCGCATGCAGCATTGCATTCCGTCAGCCTCGTTCGATGACAATGTTTCAGACAGGTCAAGCCCATCGCCATTGCGACGCAACGCCAGCATGCATCGCCCCTTAAATGCTGACTTCAGGACACTTAGACCCAGCGAAGCGACATCCCCAGGTGTTGTCACAATGGAAAGGTTGGTCGCCAATTCTTGCAACTGACTTGCACGTTGAAGGTTGCGTTTTGCCATCTCGGTTTCCCGACGCAATCGTGCTGCAAGATGGCTAATGACCAGTGCGACCAGAAGCATGGTGAAAAGTGCAATCAAGTGTTCCTGGTTAGCAACTTCAAAAGTCCAACGAGGTGGCACAAAGAAAAAGTTAAAGACGACTACTGCGCCTATGGCACAACCCACAGAATGCTGCCATCTCAAGCTGTACGAAGCAACCACAACTGCCAGCACATAGACCATGGCCTGGCTGGTCAGGGAAACATGGTGATCAAGCAGAAATCCGCCTGCGGTGGCAAATCCCAGCAATAACGCCACTGTTGACCAGCTGCGCAGACGGGCTGGCGTAGTAGATGATGTCAGGAAATCGTTCATGATGCCGTCAGCGTACCACTGCCGGTATCAGGATTGCATTAGGAGCACATTTGACGGTGTGCAGACCGCCAGTAAGTTGAACGTTGAAAAACCATCTATCAAATTGTGAAATATTTTGGCACTCAATATTTTCCCAATCTTCATCAATATTGGTGAAAATAGCCGAACTGGCAGTTTTTCGAAATCCAATAACTCTTGAAACAACTGTAGACTTTATTTAGGCGATCCCATCTTGAAATAGCCGGTGTTCCATGTTCTCGGTTTACGGTACCTCAGGTCAATTGTTTCGCGGCAGCATGGAGCAGTTGCGCCAGATTGGTGGCATCGGTGCTCTGGCCCGAACCCATGGCATTCAGCCCGTGGGTCGGGATGGACGTGATGCGTCATCTGCCAGCAGCGGTGCCTTTTCCGACCACTCCAATGCTGCAATGCCCAGCGATGAATCCCATCGCAATGCGCTGGCGGCTTACGCACAGGCCCAGAAAATTGACCATCCACGGCATCAACTCTCCCGCGTCAGTGACTTGATGAACCACCCGGTCATCACCCTGCCCGACAGCGCCACCATCTGGCAGGCCTGGCAATTGTTGTCGCAACAAGGCGTGGGCCAAGCACCGGTGGTGGACGCCACCGCGCACCTGGTGGGATTACTGACCCGTGCCGACTTGCTCAAGCCTGATCGACTCCCGTCACCCGAGCAGCACGCGCTGGTGTGGCGCGCTCTGATGCTGCAAAACGTGAAGGAGATCATGTGGACGCCAGTGCCCAGTGTGGTCCCGGACTGCGACATCCGCCGCGTTGCCCAGGTGCTGCTCGATACCGGCTTGCCGGGCCTGCCTGTGGTCGATGATCAAGGCCTAGTCAGCGGCTTTATCTCCCGAACAGATATTTTGCGCGCCGTGGTGGCCGATCCGCCGCTGGATTTGTGGGGCTAGACCAGCCTATGGGTTTTTGCTTGTATTCACCGGTTTGGCAGAAGCACTACCGGCGCGCAAAGTCAAACCACCGGCTTGACGTTTTTGCTCACCGAGTGCCGCACGCGAAATATGGGTGCTGTAACGCGTGCGCAATTCGTGCACCAGGTCGGTGAGTTCGTGCGCATTGGCGATTTTGTCGGAATAACGGTGCAACACCAGGTAGGCGGTCTCGATCAACTTGCCGCTCAAGGTGCTGTTGCCATGAAAAATAAGTTCCTTGACGGCGGCTCCTGGGTCGCCCGCCATGCTCAAGGATATGGCATTTTCAGCCAGTTTCAAAATTTGCCCATGCGCCGCCCGAATACGTTCAGCATAAGGTGGGTGCACACTGGCAGAGCCTGCCAACAACTCACAAAGTGCCCGTGTGCCAGCAAAACGCAGGCCCAGAGTATCGACAATGCTCTCAACCTCTTCCAGTTGAATGGCCTTGTCAGCCAATTGTGCTAGCAAGGCAATCAGGTTCGAGGCTGATTCAAAATCCAACTCGGGCTCTTTGACCTTGCGGCACATGCCGCGTACAGTCTCAATAACCTGGGCATACTGACGCTGCTCGATCAGTTGCAACGCATCAACAACGCCCGACAGGCGCTGGTAGCGGACGTTGTCAGGCTGGCGCTCAATCAGCCGTGCAAAGTCGTCACGACAGCGCTGCAAGCCTTTGCGATCGACGCTCTCGAGCCGTACAAAAGCCAGCAGCACCAAGGTCTGGCAATCAAACATCTTGGACTCCAGCCCCAGCCGGGTGGTGCGATCCAGAACTTTTTCAGCCTCCTTGTGGTCCCCCGAGTAGTAGCACATCAGACCAAGATTTTGCAAACGCGTGATTGATGCCGGGGTCAATGCGCTGGCCATTTTGTAGGTCACCAAGGCGGCCTCAAACTTGCCCTGCTCAAACTGGGCACGACCCATCACATCGTAGGCATCGGCGTAGTTCGGGTCTTCGCTGATCATGTTTTCCAGTGTGCTGACCGCCTTGGCGGTCTGACCTTCATCAAGAAGCGAGCGCGCCACTCCGAGCTTGGCCCAAGGCAAGGTTTTGGCGTTCACCACCGCCTGGTAGAGTTTCTGGGCCTGGTCATATTTGCCGGTACGCAGCAACAACTCGGCACCTACACGTGCAGCGTAGAGCCAAAACAGGCCACGCGTCTCGAACCGGTTCAGACACAAGCTGGCAGCAGTTTCAAAGTCTTCTGCCTCAATGGCAAGAAAGATTTCCTGCAACGAAATTTTTCGAATGCGGGCCTGGCGCAGTCGCTCACCCAGATGGGTGGCCTTGTGCGGTTTGAGCAGATAACCATCCAGCGCAGACTCAGCGGCTTCAGCCACCTTGGCATAGGTTGCCTCGCCGGTGACCATGATGAAGACGGTAGAAAAAGGCAATAGCTGGTTACGCCGCAAGTCGTCCAGTAAATCCTGCCCCGACATGGATTCAGTGGCAAAGTGGTGCTCGCAAAGCACCACGTCAAATTTTCGGTATTCGAGTTGACGACGTGCATCAACTAAACGCGCGCACTGCACCACCTTACCCATACCAAAATCGCGCAATTGCGACACCAAAATCGAGCGCGAGGTCGGATTACAGTCAATCACCAGCGCCTGGGACGAGGACAAATCGTCTTCAGGCAATGCCATCAGAACCTCGTAAACAGGTATTGAGAGGGTGAAGCCGGTTGGTCAATTGGAGTGCTCCTGGTAGTGCGAACCCCAAAATGGTAGCACTCAAAGTCAAAGTGCCTTTAACACCTCAGGTTTCAAGGCTCCATGCCAAGCATTCCCCTGCTTTCGATGAACGCAATGATCTCACCGAGTCCGGCCAGGGTTTTTAGATTGGTCATGACAAATGGCCCCAAACCTTTGGTTGTGGTGCGCATCCTGGTGGTATCTGCTGCCATCACGTCAAGGTTGGCACCCACGTAAGGAGCCAGATCGGTTTTGTTGATGACGAACAAATCGCTTTTGGTGATGCCGGGGCCGCCTTT
>CAIYNH010000166.1 GCA_903927495.1 uncultured beta proteobacterium | reverse complement strand
TGATGGGCGGCCAGTTGTATGTGATTTTTTCGAATTTTCCCGAGAGCATCGCCCACGTCAAGAGTGGCAAATTGCGGGCGTTGGCCATCGCCAGTGCAGCCCGGCACCCGCAAGCGCCCGATGTTCCTACCACCGCCGAAGCCGGTGCACCAGCGCTGGCCGTTGAAAACTGGACCGCCATCATGACCACGGCCGGCACTTCGGATGCGGCTGTGGCCAAGCTGGGTGCCGAGGTCCTGAAAATCATGGCGGCACCAGACATCGACGAGCGCGCTCGAACTCAGGGTTTTCGGGTTGATGCACGCGGACCGCAGCAGTTTGCGGTTTTTCTCAAGGATGAGATTGAGCGCTGGGCGCGCATCATCAAGGCCAACGGTATCACCGTCTCTTGATGTTGACTTGCAACGTTGAATCTCCAAAAATGAAGCAACTGACAGAGCTGCGCAGTCGCCGCTGGTTTGCTGATGCCGGCATGCGCGGTTTCGCACATCGCCAGCGCATGCAGCAGCAGGGTTGGCGCCGAGAAGATGTGATGGAGCGCCCGATGGTGGCCATCATCAACACCTGGAGTGATTTGTCACCCTGTCATGCACACCTGAGTGAGCGTGCTGAGTCAGTCAAAAAAGGCATTTTGATGGCCGGTGGCTACCCGGTTGAGCTGCCTGCCATGAGTTTGGGTGAGGTGATGGTCAAGCCCACCACCATGCTGTACCGCAATTTTCTGGCCATGGAAGTCGAAGAACTGTTGCGCAGTCTGCCCTGTGATGCCGTGGTGCTGCTGGCCGGTTGTGACAAAACCACTCCCGGCACGCTGATGGGTGCGTTCAGTATGGACATTCCCACAATTTTTTGCCCGGCCGGGACCATGCTGAACGACCGGTATGTCAAGGGCGGGGTCTCGCGCACGGTAGGCGCAGGCACCCACACCCGGATGTTTTGGGACGAGTACCAGGCCGGCAATTTGGGCTCGACGGAGTTGCAACATTTGGAGAGTCGTATGACCCGGGCCCCCGGCACCTGCAACACCATGGGCACGGCCTCGACCATGACGGGCATAGCCGAGGCGCTGGGGCTGACCTTGCCGGGGGCCAGCAGTATTCCTGCCATGGATTCAGCCCATACCCGGATGGCAACGGCCTGTGGGGAGCGTATCGTGGGCATGGTCTGGGAAGATTTAAAGCCCTCACAGCTGGTGACTCGTGGGTCGTTCCAGAATGCCCTGGCCGTGCAGATGGCGCTGGGCGGTTCGACCAACGCGGCGGTACACATTATTGCCATGGCCGGGCGTTTGGGTATTGAGTTGTTGCTGGATGATCTGGATTCCATGGGCGCACAAGTACCGGTGTTGGCCAATCTCTTTCCCAGCGGTGACCGCTTGATGGAAGATTTTTATTATGCCGGCGGCCTGCCTGCACTGATGAAGGTCATCGAGCCCTTCCTCTCGCTACAGGAGCGCACGGTCACGGGGAGAACAGTGGCGCAAGAATTGGCCTCAGTGCAAGTGCTCGATACCGAGGTGATTCGGCCGCTGGACAAGCCGGTGAGCCGGGCTGGTGCACTGGCTGTTTTGCGGGGTAACCTGGCACCTGATGGTGCGGTCATCAAACCCAGTGCTGCCACTGAGCGCTTGCTTTGCCACACTGGCCGTGCTCTGGTGTTTGATTGCCAAGCCGAAATGCTCGCAGCCATCGCCGACGAGACACTGGACTGCGATGAAAACACCATTTTGGTGCTGCGCAATGCCGGTCCAGTCGGCGCGCCGGGCATGCCCGAGTGGGGCAACTTGCCGATCCCCAAAAAATTACTGAAGCAGGGCGTGCGCGATATGTTGCGCCTGAGCGATGCGCGCATGAGTGGCACCCACTACGGCACCTGTGTGCTGCATATCTCACCTGAGAGCGCGGTGGGCGGGCCACTTGCACTGGTTCGTAATGGCGATGTGATTGAGCTTGATGTGGCGCAAAGGCGCCTGCACTTGCAGGTCTCTGATACCGAACTGGAAGCCCGGCGTGTCGCCTGGAGCGGACCAAAACCATTGGTTCAGCGCGGCTTTACGCGGCTTTATCAGCAGCATGTGACGCAGGCGCACCAAGGGTGTGACTTTGACTTTTTGCAGGGCAATGCGCTAAGCCCCGAACCGGTGATCTACTGATGAACAATCCATTTAAGGCCATGCTGGCCGACGCTGCACGAAGCGCGGGCTTTTCCGTTGGCTCCTGGGTCATGTCGGCCAGTCCGCTGGTGGCTGAGGCCATGGGTTGTGCCGGCTTTGACTGGGCGGTGGTTGATATGGAACATACCCCGCTGGACATGATGGAGGTGGTGCATCTGCTGCAGGCCATTGCGGGCACGCCCATGCTGCCTATTACCCGCATTCCCTGGAACGACAGTGTCATGGTGAAGCGCGTGCTGGATGCGGGTGTACAGACTTTGATGTTCCCGTTTGTGCAGAATGCCCAGGAGGCGCAGCGCGCGGTGGCAGCAGCCAAGTACGCGCCTGAAGGCGTGCGCGGCATGGCCGGCATGAGTAGGGGTTCGCGATTTGGCACGGTGAAGGACTATTTCAAGGTGGCCAACGACGCAGTGAGCGTGATTGTGCAGGTGGAAACCCCAGAGGCGATGGCCTGCATTGAAGCTATTGCTTCGGTGCCGGGCGTTGACTCGGTCTTTATGGGGCCAGGTGATTTGAGCGGTGCCATGGGCCATACCGGTAATTTGATGCACCCCGAGGTGGTGGCGCTGATGGCTGACGGTGTCAAGCGCTGTCATCTGGTTGGCAAGCCGGTGGGCACAGTTGGTGGCACACCTGAGGCGGTGGCGATCTACCGAGCGGCCGGTTTTGACTACGTGGGTTGTGCCTCTGATCTGGGCTTGTTGATGCGCAGTGCAGCCGGGGTTTTGTCTGCCATCCGCGCGCAAAGCGTTCTGGTACAGGCGCAAGGCTACTGACATGGCCAGTGTTCAACTCAGTCAGGTTCGCAAGTCCTATGACGGCAAAAACGTGGTTATTCACGGCATGGACCTAGAAATTAGCCATGGCGAATTTGTGGTGTTTGTGGGGCCCTCAGGTTGCGGCAAATCGACACTGTTGCGCATGATTGCCGGACTCGAAGAGATCACCAGTGGTGACGTGATCATCGACGGCAAGCGGGTCAATGACGAGGCACCGCGCAACCGCGATATTGCGATGGTGTTTCAGGACTACGCCTTGTACCCGCACAAAACCCTGTACGACAACATGGCCTTCGGATTGCGTCTGCGTAAAACGCCGGAGTCAGAGGTGGATCGGCGCGTGATGGATGCCGCCCGCTTGTTGCGCATTGAGCACATGCTTGATCGCAAACCGTCGGCCTTGTCCGGTGGTCAACGCCAGCGGGTGGCCATTGGGCGTGCCATCGTGCGCCAGCCCAAGGTGTTTCTTTTCGATGAGCCGCTCTCCAATCTGGATGCCCAGTTGCGCGGTGAGATGCGTACTGAAATCAAACGCCTGCACCAGCGCCTGGGTGCCACCATCATTTATGTCACTCATGACCAAGTTGAGGCCATGACCCTGGCTGATCGGATTGTGGTGCTGAGCGCGGGCCATAAGATGCAGTACGACACCCCCAACAACATCTACAACTCACCTGCGGCCTTGTTTGTGGCAGGTTTCACTGGCTCACCTGCCATGAATCTGGTGCCTTGCACCCTGTCGCAGCGCCAGGTCGCGTTGGGCTCGGTGCAATTCACGATTCCTGCGCTGTTGGCGCACGCCGGCGCACAAGTGAGCCAGTGGATATTTGGCATACGGCCGGAAAATATCAACCTGAATCCATCGATTGACAGTGTTGCTGTGGATGCGACGGTGCTGTTGATTGAGCCCCTTGGGGCGGAAACACTTGTCACATTTGGTGTTGGCAATTGTGAGATGGTGGCGCGTTGTTCGGCGAGCTTCAGAGAAACTATGGGTAGCACGCTACAGGTGCACCTGAGTCAGTCACACATGCATTTGTTTGATGCCGTCACAGGGCAGGCGATGAACTCTTGATTGCTTCAAGTTAGATAGCTCTTATTGCTTGCTGGTAAAGGGCTAGATACCATTTTTGTTAGTTGTTTTTGCATTCTATTTATTCAAAGGAGACCGCTTTATGAATCGTTCCTATCTGTTCACCTTGGCGCTGGCGGCTGGTTTGGTAGCTGGGCAGGCATATGCCCAACAAACTACGCTGCGGGTTTTTTCCGGCGGCCAAAACCAGCGCCCTGATTTGATGCGTAAATTGTTTGACCAGTACAGCCTGGCACACCCCGGTGTCAAGATTGACATCGAAACCGGCGGGGCCACCTCCGAGTTGCAACGTCAGTACCTCAGCACGGTGCTCAACGCCAAAGACTCGGCCATTGATATTTACCTGATCGACATCGTTAATCCGTCGCAATACTCGAATGCCGGCTGGCTGGAGCCGCTGGATGCTTATGTGGGTGGCACAGCTGCACTTAAACCTTACTTGCCGGTTTACGCGCAAGCCAACGTGGTCAACGGCAAAGTGGCGGCCATGCCGGCCTTTGCCGATGCCATGTTTATGTACTACCGCAAGGACCTGCTGGAAAAATACAAGTTGGCTGAGCCGAAAACCTGGGACGAACTGGCTGCTGCCGCCAAAAAAATTCAGGAAGGTGAGAAAAACCCCAATTTGCAGGGATTGAGTATTCAGGGTGCGCCGATTGAAGGCGCAGTATGTACCTTTTTATTGCCTTACTGGAGCGCGGGCAAGTCGTTCAACGATGCCACTGGCAAGTTGACGCTGGACAAGGATGCAGCCGTCAAAGGCATGGACCTGTGGCTCAAGTTAGTCGATCAGGGCGTGCTAAAGAAAAATATTGCCGAGGTCACCACCCCGGTTACGGTCAGTGAGTTCAAGGCCGGGCAGGTAGCATTTGCCATCAACTGGGGTTTTGCCTGGGACCGTTTTAAAGACGATGCTGACAGCCAGGTCAAAGGCAAGGTGGGCGTGATCCCCCTGCCCACGGTGGCAGGTGGCAAAAGCGCTACATGTGTAGGTGGCTGGCAGTGGGCCTTGAGTGCTTTCAGCAAGAGTAAACCTGAAGCCGCCAAGCTGATTCAGTTCATGGCATCTCCTGCATCGAGCAAATTCCTGGCAGTTGAGGGCTCGCTGTTGCCGACGATCCAGAGCGTTTACACTGATCCCGATGTCACCAAAGCTGTGCCCTGGTTCAAGGATGCTGCTAATGTGATCATCGCTGGGCAAGCCCGTCCCATCAGCCCGCGCTATGGCGAAGTCAGTGATGTGGTTCGGACCACGACCAGTGCTATTCTGGCTCGTGTCAAGACACCGACTGAAGGTGTGGCCGAGATTGAAGGCAAGTTATCACGTGTCATGCGCTGATGTCTGATTCGCCAAATCCACCATGCTGAACAAGCTGCGCGATCCGTCCGAGAAGGCATTGGCCTGGCTGCTGCTGATGCCAGCTTTTGTGCTGATCGCTCTGATCGTGGTCTACCCAATCGGCAAACTCATTTTCAACAGTTTTTTTGATTTGCGTTTGTCCGGTGGGGCGGGGGTTGGCGGGTTTGTGGGTTGGCAAAATTACGCCGATGCACTGAAGGATGCGGACTTCTGGAATGCTGCCAAAAACACTGCGCTGATCACCTTGATCACCGTGCCCGGTGCCTTGGTGGTGGGGCTGGGGCTGGCGTTGCTGGCCAACCTGCCGTTCAAGCGCAAGTGGCCGGTGCGCTTGTCGCTGCTGCTGCCGTGGGCGCTGCCCCTGAGTTTTGCAGGTTTGATTTTTGCCTGGTTTTTCCATACCGAGTACGGTGTGGTCGATGATGTGATCGCCCGGCTGGGCTTGCAGTCGGAGCCGACCATGTGGCTGCTCAAACCCAATTGGGCCTTTGCCGCGATTTGTCTCACCATCATCTGGAAGACATCGTCGTTCATGGCCCTGATTTTGCTGGCCGGCCTGCAGATGATTCCCAAATCGCTGTACGAGGCGGCCGATGTCGATGGTGCCAACCGCTGGCAGAAGTTCTGGCAGATTACCATTCCGATGCTGATGCCCAGCATCGTGGTGGCGCTGATCTTTCGTACCATCACCGCCTTGCAGACCTTTGATATTCCCTACACCATGAACCGGGGTGGTCCTGGCAACACCACAGAAACCCTGGCCATGCTGATTCATAAAACCACGATTGAGTACCTGGATGTGGGTTACGGCTCAACGCTGGCGGTCGGTATGTTTTTGCTGTCGCTGATCGTGACCTCGGTGTACCTGCGCCGGGTCGGGAGATCCGCATGAACTGGAATTGGTCCTCGAAGCAGTTGCGCCTGATAGCGGCAGCACTGGTGGTTTGTAATGGTTTCTTTCCGGCGGTCTGGATTTTGTTCACCTCGCTCAAGAAAGAAATCGAGCTGGTGCAAAAACCCATCACCTGGTGGCCGCACGACATCACCTTTAGCAACTATATGCGGGCCTTCACCGATCAACCCTTGCTGCGCTACCTGGGCAATAGTGTGACGGTGGCCTTGCTTTCCACAATGGTGTCGTTGCTGGTTTCAGCCTGTGCGGCTTATGCCATTGCCAGGCTCAATCTGAAACATCGGCAATTGATTCTGACGAGCATCATCGCCTCCAGCATGTTTCCGCTGGTGACTTTGCTGGTGCCAATTTTCGAGACTTTTCGGGCCTTGAATTTGTTGAACACCTACACCGCGCTGGTGCTGCCCTACGTGGTGCTGAACCTGCCGGTGTGCACGCTGGTGCTGGTGAGTTTTTTCCAGAGCATTCCCAAAGACCTGGAAAACGCCGCCATGATTGACGGCTGTACCCGCATCGGTGCGCTCTGGCGGGTGGTGGTGCCGCTGGCAGCACCGGGCGTGTTCACCGCCGGTATTTTGTCCTTTGTCAACGCCTGGGATGAATTTTTACTGGCGCTGTCACTCAACTCAACGCCTTCCATGCGAACTTTGCCGGTTGGTATTTCCCTGTACCAGGGCGAATTTACATTTCCCTGGCCCATTATTTCGGCAGCATTGATTGTTGCCATCGTGCCCATCGCCATTCTGATTGCCCTGTTTCAGGAACGGGTGGTGGGTGGTTTGACGCAAGGTGGTTTGAAAGGTTGAAGCGATGAGTTTGCAGAAAATCCGTTACGGCATTATTGGTTGCGGCAGCATGGGCCGCGAACACATTGAGAACATCAGGGCCATGCCGGCCACCGAGGTGACGGCTCTGGCCGATCCCGATACCAACAGCCGTGAGCAGTCCCAGGCTTTGCTGAATGGAAGTGCCGTTGTTTTTGAGGATTATCAGGATTTGCTGAAGAGCGGCTTGTGCGATGCGGTGGTGGTGGCAACGCCAAATTTCACCCACGTTGAGGTTTTGCGGCAGGCCTTGGCTACCGACTTGCACATTCTGGCTGAAAAGCCGTTGTGTACCCGTGTCGAAGACTGCCATGAACTGGTGCAACTTGCACAAGACAGAAAAGCGCTGGTCTGGGTGGCGCAGGAATACCGCTACATGCCACCGGTGGCCGAGATGATCCGGATGGCGCACAGCGGTGCCGTGGGGCAGATTCAACAAGTCAGCATTCGCGAGCACCGCGAACCTTTTTACCCCAAGGTTGGCGACTGGAACCGATTCAGTGCCAATACGGGTGGCACCCTGGTCGAAAAGTGCTGCCATTATTTCAACCTCATGGACTTCGTATTGAACCAGCATCCGTTGCGGGTGTTTGCTTCGGGTGGCCAGCGCGTCAACCATCTGGACGAACGCTACGATGGCCGCACCCCCGACATTCTGGACAGTGCCTATGTCATCGTCGAGTACCCCAGCGGGGCCCGCGCCATGTTGGACTTGTGCATGTTTGCTGAAAATTCGGTGGACAGTGAGCAGATCAGTGTGGTGGGCAGCGAGGGCAAGCTCGAATCCTTGTTGCCTTCACTCACTCTGCGCTACGGGCGCCGTGAAGACTGGGGCATACGCAAGGTCTGGGGTGAGCCCTCCGGCAGCGGTAAAGGGGTTTCCGTGCGCCGGGTTTGGGACACCAACATCAAGTATCCGGGGCAGCACTTTGGGGCCTCATTTATTGAGCACGAAAAATTTGCCTATGCCCTGCGTCATGACTTGCCGCCTGAAGTTACGCTGGAAGACGGTCTGCGCAGCGTCGCCACCGGCGTCGCCGCGCACCTGAGCATTGAGTCCGGTCGGGTGGTGGCCATGAGCGAAGTCTTGCCCACCGGCTGGTGATAGGGGAACCATTCATGAGCTATACCCAGTACCCCAGTTTGCGTGAGCGCGTGGTGTTTATTTCTGGCGGCTCGTCCGGCATTGGTGCCGAACTGGTGCGTGCCTTTGCGGCTCAAGGCAGTCGAGTGGCGTTTTGTGGCACCAAGCCTGAGGGTGGCACCACTTTGATTCAGGAATTACTGGATGCGGGTCATGCTCGGCCGTACTACGAAGCCTGCGATGTGCGTGATATTGCGGCCCTGCAGGCCATGCTGGGGCGCGTGGCGCAGCAGTGGGGGTCCATCCGTGTGTTGGTGAACAACGCCGGGCGTGATGACCGCCATTCGCTTGATGAGCTGACCCCGGAGTATTGGGACAACTGCCTTAATATCAATTTGCGGCACCAGGTTTTTGCTACACAAACAGTAGCTCGTCAAGCAAGAGCAGCGGGCGCTAGAGCCTCAATAATCAACATGGGCAGCATCTCGTGGATGCGCGGTCGGCCCAACCTGATTGGCTACACCGCCAGCAAGGCTGCCATCTCGGGCATGACCCGCACGCTAGCCCGCGAGTTGGGGGTGGATGGAATTCGGGTCAACGCGCTGGTGCCGGGTGCCATCGTCACCGAACGACAAACCGCGCTTTGGCGCAACCCCGAAGAAGACCAAAGATTCATCGACCTGCAGTGCCTGAAATTCCGGCTCGATTCAAGTCATGTGGCGCGCTCCACACTGTTTTTGGCCAGCGATGACAGCGATGGCATCACCGGGCAAAACTTGATTATCGATGCCGGTTTGGCGCAGGTGTCAGTGGCTGGATGATGGATCGTTAACTTTGGCTGAAGTCAACATTTTCGAACCCATTTTCATTGCTGCCCAGGGGTAAGGGGATGCCTTTGAACAACAGGTCCATGTGATTCAGGAGTGTTTCCCAGTCTGTCATTTCCTGGCCATGGCCTCCGGGTCGTGTGACCATGGCAATGTGAGATGGCACGCCCAGGAACTCGAACACCTGTCGCGCCGCCTGGTGAGTCCGCCAACTGCCTGATGGGTTGGCCCACAGGTCGTCAAGTGCCTCGGTCGTCAGCAGGTATCTGGGCGCAATCAGGGCTTTTAGAAAATGCTGGTCAAAAGGAAGTTCAAGTTCTTTGCCTTGATATTTCTGCAGCTCAGATGAAAACCAATGGGGAAAAGCTGCTGTGATGTCGGCCAGGGTTTCAGCACCTGTGCCACAAAAGCGCCAGCAGCCAGCACCGCCGGCACCTGAGTTGTTGGCGCTGGTGAAGGCAATCCGGGTGTCGCTGGCCCCGGCCAGAATGGCCGCTTTGCCGCCGCGTGAATGGCCCACAATGGCGATGTGTTGTGCGTCAATCGCGTTGATCTGGGTGAGTGCATCAACACCCCGGTGCAAGCCCCAAGCCCAGGCTGCAATGGCACCGCCGGTATAGCCAGTTAATGAGGCGCAGGTCGTCTGTGGCACCAACGCTGGCACAAGGTCAGACATCACTTCAACCCGATTGAATTCGGCCAATGCATAGCCTCGCCCCAGCACGGCACATTTTGCTGCGTCGGTGACATAGCCCCAGCAAGCATCGCCATGCAGCAAGACCGGATGGGGTCCGGCAGTCGCAGGCAGCAGCAGGCGCATCGTGAAGCAATGCCTGGCTTCGGTGGTCACCCGCAGTGAAAGAATACGCCCGCCAGCGCACGTTCTGGATGCCCCCTCATGCAGCAGACTCACCTGGGTCTGTCGGGGTGTCGGTGGCAGGGGGCCATAAATCGTGTTCCGGGCAAGGTCCAGCAACTCGTGTCTGCGCACTTGCCAGTCTTCGGCGCTGCTGACCAAACAGCCAGAGTTCAAGCGCATCAGTGCTGGCAAATTTACTTTTGGACTAGGTTGGGGTGTTTCCATTCCCGTGGAGTGTAGTAATTCCATTTTGAATTGGTCCGTGTCGTTGTCGTCAGGTTTTTTCACTCGGAAACGAGTCGGTTCCCCTTCACCGATAAGGCGGCTATTGGTGTCTGCAGTTGGCTCAACTGCAGCTAGGTCGGTCGTTCACAAGGAGTTCAAGACTTGGAAAATACCAGCGATGAAGTCTAAAATTAGAGAACTGCACCACAGACCTGGTTGCAGGCCTCTCTGTTTGGTTGAAGGAACCTTGCTTATGACATTTCACACTTTTCGACCGATTCAATCGCTGTGCTTATTCGCAGTGATATTAGCCTGCCAGTCCAGCGTGAGTGCGCAGGAACCATCAGCGTCTCTGTATGAAAAGCGGCTCGCCATCATCAAAGGCACTTCGACCGGCATTCTCATCTACGACGGCGAAAAATCTCAAAAGTCGGCAGCATCGGCATCATCCAGTGTCAAATCCGAGGTACAGACCAAGCCATCCGTGGAGTCGGAGACCCCCCAAGCTACCCCAATATCTGGATATTGGAGCGCGCCACAACCGCTAAGCGGAAGGTCGATGAGTACAGCGACTCGCCTTGGGGCTGCGGACGGGGGAATAACGGTTCCAACAGCGCGCACGGCATCGGGGTCCCAAGCGACACCAGTGGCTAAGCCTTAACCGATTCTCAATATTGGCAGGTATATTCCCCGACCCTTGGGCGATGATTTTGATTGGATCGGCAGGGTGGGTCAATATTCAATCGGTGTGAGCAACTGAAAAGCAGATTCAAGTGTAAACGGCGCAGAGATCAGAGGGAATGAGCGGTAAGAGTGGCCATAACCGTCGCATTCACGATGACATGGGGCATTAGCGCCGCCAGCATCGCTTTGGGCAGGGAGATGCATTTCCAGACCTGGAAGGACTGGGCAAAGAAGTAGAAACCCCACGCGGCCATTGGAAACTTGAACCACCCCTGAAGCACGCCGTGCAGCACCCCGAGGATCAATGCGCACAGTAGGGCATTGAGGGTGGCCGAAAGCGGCGTGCGCGCAAGCACCAGCAGCAGCGCCACAAGCAGTGCGGTTTCCGTTACGGGTGCGAAAACGATGTTCCCAAACAGATCCCAGACATCGGGCATGGGCAGTTTGAAGCTTCCCGTGCTCAGCTCGGGAGTCTGAAAATAGGTGGTGATCAGCAGCACGCTCAGGCCGAACAGCGTCGGGATACTTGCAAAGAGGGCCGTGCGCAGGCAATACCACCCAAGCGACGATGGGTGCACGCTGGTGTCAGCGGGTTCGGTCGATGCCTGCATGCCATTCTCCGGATGGGATGACCAAGGCATAAATGTCAACTTTCGAGTTTGTAGAACACTGAATTCGAACTGCTCAAACAAGTTGATGTCTATTCAGGCAAAATTTCACAATTAACGCTGACACTGCACAAACATGACTCGCTCGTTTCTTCGAATTTTCCTATGTTCTTGCTGGACACTTTGCTTGCCTTTTAACAGTCATGCCCAAGAGTCTGAAAAATGCGTATCCACGATCTCTGCGTTGAAAGAATTGCTTAACGATCGATCGTTTTCTTTCAAATGGGAGGAGACAACGATGGATGATGCGAAACCAATGATAGTGTCAATTTCTGACAATAACGGGGCACTTTCCGTGGAGTTCATAAAGTCGACGAAAGGTCGTTGGGCGGATATTTCTGGCGTGATTTGTAAAACCGACAAAGCCATGGAAATCAGATTTACGTCAGACCAGATTCGCTTCGGCCCCGCCGCAAGCTGGGTACTTCGCTACGCCTTGGGTAACGGCGGAGTATTCACATTGACGCGAATGGGCGATAAGCAGTTGCGGGTGCAGACCGCTGGATGGAGTGGAATTTTTGCTTCATTAGAAAAATAGCAAGTTATTGTGTTTTTAGATCGATACGACACTAGGCGCGATGCCGCAGACAGCGCTGACGCACGACAAGACTAAGCAACAAAGTGTCAGATTGATATGGAAATGAAATTACCTTTGCCGGTTGGAGGTAATGGGCTTAATGTATTGGATAGCCAGGCAAAAATTTCCTGGCTGAAGTGTGGAAATCATCCAACCGACCTGACAGACCTGGGTGCCATCCAAATGCGGAGTATCAGGCACGTCCTTGCCCCGAAAACGCGCTATGAACGCAGACGCTGCCAGTACTGCAGCGCGATGCGGTAGGTGTTTAATTGCACCCGCAGGGTGGACTCGATATCGTGTCCATAGCCGCCTGCCATGGTCATGACCAAAGGGACCCGGTGTTGAAAAGCCCAGTCAAAGACACGGCGGTCACGGGCTTGCATGCCATCATCAGAAACAGCCAATCGCCCCAGACGGTCACCCTCATGCGGGTCTGCTCCGGCCAAGTAGAAAATCAGGTCGGGACAAAAGCGCCGCGCCAATTGATCGAGTCCTTGTTCGAGCGCTTCCAAATAGGCTACATCTTGGCATCCATCGGGCAACTCGATATCGCAATCACTTGTTTGTTTACGTGCAGGGAAGTTCTTGGCACCATGCAGAGACAATGTAAAAACCGAAGCGTCACCAGCAAAGATGCAAGCGGTACCATCTCCTTGGTGGACATCAAGATCAATCACGGCTACCTGCAAAGTGTGCTGCGAATGATGGGCGTGCTCACGTTGCATTTGGCGTGCTGCAACAGCTACATCATTGAATACGCAGAACCCGCTGCCACGATCCGCGTGCGAGTGATGAGTGCCACCTGCCAGATTCGCCGCAATCCATCCACCCTTGATGGCAGCGCGGGCGGCTAAAACAGTGCCGCCAACAGAGCGGCAGGCTCGCTCGAGCATACCGGGGCTCCATGGAAAACCGATTTCTCGCTGCTGCGAAGGGTTCAAACTACCATCGAATACTGCTTCGATGTAGCCTGTTGTGTGTACCAAGCTCAATTCACTGGTGCTGATGGGTAAAGCCTCGTGCATTTCAATGGTTGGCATCTGAGCCATCAGACGCTCACGTAGCATGGCGTACTTTTGCATCGGAAAGCGATGCCCTGATGGCAAAGGAAGCACAAAATGATCGGCGTAAAAGGCTTGCATTCTTGGCGTTCTCGACGGTTGTCAATTTTTCAATTTTGACTCTGACCGGGAGCCTTTAACTCCAGCATCAATGCTTCAGGCTGACCCCCTCCTGCCAGATGGCTCGTTTGCCAAACACTCGGAATTGTCGCTACCGCGGGGCCTGGGTTTTGACAGGTCTTTTGGAAGTCAAAACCATCGATTTTGCAGACCAGTTTCATATTCATATCCATATCCGGATCGATGGCATCAGATTCGCAGCGTCGAAGCTTGAGGTCGGCCAAAGAATAGCCCTCGGGTAGTTTGAGTGTCCGAATGGTATCGGTTGGCATGAATGGATAGAACACAGTATTCACATCCAATCAGATTTTCGCAATATTTACCCCAAAGTTTGCCAAACGAGAGGTTCTTTGTCCACAGAATGCCTGATCAAGCTTGTGGATAAGTCATTGGATAAGTCAGCAAACCGATGCCAGCACTGATCTTACCGGGTGTGCCCAGAATTTAAGCAACGGGGGGTTACAAGAGATCGGCGTTATCTTGCAATATACTGGATGAAACATCAGTACCAATAAATTTCATCATGCCACATTTGGATCAACCTGTTGCCCTGAGCACGGTGCCCGCCGTGCTCGACATCGTGCCATGTACACCACGCGCTGACATTGCGCAGGGCGTGAGTTTGAGTTGCCAGCAAGTCACCCTCAAGCGCGTTCACGCACAGCGACTGCGTGAGGTGTACCGATCTGCTGGTTGGCCATATCAGGATGTGGTTGAAGTCGACCTGCTGGCAGCGGGACTCATGCAGAGAGTCATTAGTGATACGGGTCACAATTTGGTGCGCCTGACTGACGCTGGAATCAAACATCTTGCCAGTGCAACGCAGGGAAATCGCCAGGCTCGCTCAGCGCATGAGGCTTTGGTCGACAAAGTGGTTGAAGCCATGTTGCGCGAAGGACGAATAGCTTGGACGGGGTTGAGTCTGCGTGCAAAGGTGCCGGCTGATTCAAGCGATCAGAGCAAATGGAAAATGTCTCAACCTGACGTGTTTTCTATTCGCAATAGTTCACGGCATGACTATCTTGAACCCGTTATCCATGAAATCAAAGTCAGTCGCGCCGACCTAATGGGGGATTTGAAGCGCCCAGAAAAGAGAGCCGCGTACCTTGAGCTCGGCGGTCAATGCTGGTACGTTCTGGGCTGTGACCGCAGCGGACACCCGATTGCAAAGCCGAATGAAATTCCCATTGAGTGCGGTGTAATGGTCTTCCAAAACAACCAGTTTGAAGTGACCCGGATGGCTCCAAAAAAGACCATGAGTGAACTACCGTTTTTGCTTTGGATGGAACTGGCAAAGGCGACCCCTCGTCGAGAATCTGAATTGGATAGTCCGCAAGTGGCGTTTAGTCACGAAGGAGTCTGCAATCCGATGGTCACGGCCTTGTAATCTTGATCTCCAAAATGAACCTGAGCGCAGGGCCGATAACTCGTCATTTTTGTCACGGACTATTTGGTCCAAAAGGCAATTTTTGACTCGTTCCCGATTCCGGCATGGCCAGCACCTCTTGGCCCCAAGCCATCCAGTCGTTACCAAACAGCTCCATCGGATGGGGTGAGCGCTCGTTGGCACATGCCATCGAATCGACGGAGCAGAATTGGTCACAGCCCCAGCAGATTCGTTCAGGGTTAGCCGGATGTATGGGGAATTTCTTGGCCACGGGTTCTTGGGTTTTGATACTACTTGAGAATCACAAAAATGGACTAATTTCTGTCCACAGTCGCCATACATCTTAACGACAACTAGACCAAAGACTCATACTGTATTGCACAAAGTTACTACGCTTGCAATGACGAAGGATGGCGCGATGACGGCGTTTTGGCGATCGTCTGTTGCACCTTGTAGGCACGAATTGATTCGGGCAGGCGCAAGCAGTGCGGCCAAATTATCATGATACATTGGTCTTTAGAGTTTATGTGGCTTGCATGAGCTGCTATCAATACTGCAGATTTATGGTTACCGCTTCAAGATCGAGTTGGGGATTCGTCAAGCTTTTCTTCTCATTGGCGCTTGTGTCGCTCACTTCCGAGATGCTTGGTGTGAAGCCGCTGTGCCGAGGTGGAGGAGATCAGAAATTTTTTGCAATTCCAGCTTTTGCACGTGACCTGACGAAAATCTTGCTTTAAATGCCACCGCCATGATCCGCTCTCTGATACCCAATGCATGGCGACATGAAAAGATGCAGCGAACAGGTCACTGTCCAGTTCAGCTGCGATCAGGTTCACCTGGACAACCGACAGTATTGTCAAGCTGTAACGATGTCTGCGGCTCGATGCCTCGACACAAATGCTTTGGAAATTGGGCCTGGCATTGGTAGAAACCATATGGCACCCTCGGTCCATGCGCTTATATGATGGCAGGCAAATTTCAACACCCTTGATGGAGTATTTATGGCCTTAGATTCTTGCCGGTTGCACCCTTTGCTCGCTGTGTTTGTGGTCTCTGCGCTTACCTCGGTGCATGCTGCCGAGATTCGGGTGATGTGTTATCAGGATGGCATTGAGTGCGATGTCACCGCCGAATTGGTCAAACGCTTCGAAGCTCAAAACCCTGGGACCAAGGTGATGCTGGATGTTGTGCCTTACAAGACGATCGTGGAACAACTCCCGGTGCAACTGGCCGCCGGTCAAGGGCCTGACATTGCCCGTGTGACGGATTTGGGTGGCCTCTCAAAATACTATCTCGACATCAGCGCAAGTCTTAAAGACACCAAGTACTGGGAAGCCAATTTTGGCGCTACGCTGCCTTGGTTGCGTCCCAGTGCTACCGATAAGGGCATTTATGGGTTCATGTCGCAGCTGACCATGACCGGTCCCTACATCAACAAGACGCTGTTTGAGCAGGCCAAAGTGGCGATACCGGGGCCCAAAGCGACTTGGGATGAGTGGATTGAGGCCGCGCGCAAGGTGGCCAAAGCCACGCAAACGCCAGCCGCGCTGGCTTGGGATCGGTCGGGTCATCGTTTTGCCGGACCGGCCATCAGTTACGGTGCCAAAATTTTTGATGCCAAGGGCGAGTTGGTGCTTGACGATGGCTACAAAGCGCTGGTGAAGAAATTTATTGGATGGCACAAGGATGGAGCCATGCTCAAGGAAGTATGGGGCGGCTCTGGCGGATCTTCTTACGCGGACTCGATCGGTGAGTTCAAGAATGCTCGTGTCGCGATGGTTTTGTCGGGTTCGTGGCAGATTAACCGTCTGCAAAAAGACATTGGCACGGCGTTTGACTGGGTTGCCGTGCCCAACCCATGCGGGCCGGCAGCCTGCACCGGGATTCCAGGCGGTGCGGCATGGGTCGCACTCAAAACCAGTAAAGCGCCCAAAGAAGCTGGCATGTTCCTGGACTTTATGGCTCAAGAGGCGAATTACGCCGAATTTGCTGGAAAAACCAACAATATCCCTGCTCACGCGGGTTTGGCCAAGAAGGGTGTTGCCTATCCCGGTGCGACACCTGCTGCCCAGGCCGCGCTGGGTACCTTCAGCGCCGGCGTTGCCAGTCTGTCGCCGGTGGCGTACCAGTTTCAGGGCTACAAGTTCAACCGAGCCATCATGCTGCCAACTGTGAGCCGGGTGACGCAAGCCATTGTGGGCGAGATGACGGCTGATGAGGCCATCAGCAAGATCGGTGTTGACATGACTGATGCGGTCAAACAAGCGCAGAAATAAACTCAAGTAGCATTAAAAATGATAGCGACTTATACTTGATAGTAGGGCGCTAAAAGACTTTTTGTAAGAATATTTGAGTGCCGTTGATGTCGCGTTTTCTGGCCTTGTTCTTCAATTTTTTTGAGCCGCTGTTCCGCTTGGGATAGCGTTTGCTTGGGCCCTCGAAAATTGGCAAAATGTTTGTCGGCCCCAATTTGTTGGTGTTTGGCTTCTTTACTTTTTTGCCGATTGTCATCAATTTGGTTTATGCCACCACTGGGGGTGTGCAATTGATGCCGCTGGAGCGGCCGTTTACTGGCAGCGAGAATTTCGGCATCCTGTTTGAGTGCCGCGACGATTTCGCCATTCAGACCTGTCGCAAAGATGTTTTTTGGCGAGCTATCTTTAACACCGTTAAGTTCAGCCTGATTCAGGTGGTGTTGATGGTGCTGCTCTCGCTCGTTACCGCACTGCCGCTGAATCGCAAGATTGTGGGCCGGGGTTTTTGGCGTGGTGTATTTTTCTACCCGGTGTTGTTGTCGCCGGTGGTGGTGGCGCTGATTTGGAAGTGACTTTTGCAGAGTCAGGGGGTCTTCAATGCGGGCCTGGTGGCGGCCGGTTTGGCAACCGTGGATTGGCTGATCGATGCGAACTGGGCCATTTTCTGGACGATTTTCGTTTCGATCTGGGCCCACATGGGTTTTTACACACTGATTCTGTTGGCGGGTCTGCAGGCCATTCCCAAGGAGATGTACGGGGCAGCGGAAATGGATGCTGCTTCACCCAGGCGCGTGCTGCGCCGCATCACGCTGCCCTTGTTAATCTGAAGTTCCTCCCTACGTTTGCTTAAATCCCCTTTGAAATCAATGCGTTAGTGTGTTTTTTGATGCAAATATGTAGACATGTACATGTTAATATTTGCCAATTAATAAGTAT
>CAIYNH010000165.1 GCA_903927495.1 uncultured beta proteobacterium | reverse complement strand
GTGCCACCTACGGTGACCGAATCGCTGCCCAAGGCACTCACCACCGGTGTGCCCCCCAGCGTTGCAGTGGTGCCTGCGTCATAGACTTTGCCGCTTGCCGTCAGGCCGCTGACCGTCAGGCTGGCCGGTGTGATATTGGCACTCAGGCCACTTTGTTGCACCAGCGTGTAGTTGCCAGCATCGGGTCCGGCCAGTGTGTTACCGGTGACGGTGATGCTTTGAACACCTGCATTTTTCAGCGCAAAGGTTCCAACTGCTGTGCCACCTACGGTGACCGAATCGCTGCCCAAGGCACTCACCACCGGTGTGCCCCCCAGCGTTGCAGTGGTGCCTGCGTCATAGACTTTGCCGCTTGCCGTCAGGCCGCTGACCGTCAGGCTGGCCGGTGTGACAAGAACGCTTTGTGTGCCGCCCGTAAAGGTGTAGTTGGCGGCGGTGCCTGCAGTAGCACTACCGGAAGTGCCATTGGCCAGTGTCAAGCCCGTCACAGTCTGGGTTCCTGCATTCTTTCCCGACAGTATTCCACCGCCTGTCATGGTGAGTGTTTCACTGCCCACCAGACCAGACATGGTTAATGCAGGTGTGCTTGTGCCGCCGTCATAGACCTTGGTGCCTGAGAGCGTGACCGGAGCCGGGTTGATCGTGACAGTTGCGCCGGTGCTGACGACGTTGTAGCCAAGATCGGCTAGCGTTGTTGGAAGAATTAATGGATAGGGTGTTGCACTGGCATTGAAAAGTAATTGTGCGTTCGGGCTTCCAGAAACTCCGACAGTGCCAACCAGCGTATCACCGTTGAGAAGTCCACTGACCGACGGAGTGACTATTGACAACGCTCCAGCTCCAAGCTGCCCATAAATATAAGTGGCAGCAGGCGGGGTAACGGTGGCGGTGGGCTGCTCGCCATAGACCGCATAGACACCGTTGCCCAGGGGGGCGACAAAGCCCGCGGCCAGCGTATAAGGTAAATAAGGTGAAGTAACTGTGCCTGTGCCGCTGTTCAGCCCAAACTTCATCGTGGTGTTGTACCTGAAATTACCAGAGCCTGATCCAACCAACGTGGTTAAACCCGTGCTGCCTGCCACCGTGCTGCTAAACAAACCGATGTTGCCAGTGGCGGGAATCAAGCTAACAGCACCCGCACCCGAAACTGTGATGTTTTTGTTGTTGGCAACGGATTGGGGCGCTGCGTAGTCGTTGCCCGCAACTAGCGCTAGAGCTGTGCCGTTGTGGAGACTGCCGTCGTATGCGCTTGTAACAGGTTGCACAATATTCAAATTGCCGGTGGTGGCAATCGCAGTAAATCCTGGCCCCCTCATCGTGACACCGTTGGTACTGCCAACAGACCCTATCGTCAGATCACCTGAGTTCAGGAAAATCAGGCCAGCATTGCTATTCACATCCGCCGCGAAGGTGCCAACTGCATTGGCGGACGCACTCACTCCATCGTTTAACTGGCCTTTGAGGGAAACACCACCGGAGGATGTCACCAGCAAACTGCCTGCTCGCACCACACCTGGGCCAAATTGGCTCATACCACCGGCACCCCCGCTCAGGCTGACCGTGCCCGTCGCATCAATCGGGCCGCCCAGAAACAAGCCGCTGTCTGATGAAAGGCTCACACTGCTGGCTGTTAAGGTCGGATATGGAAATGGTGGAGATAATGGAGTAGCTGCACCAGTGACTGAATATGGTGTCATGGCAAGCCCAAAGCCACCCGTTGAATTGACGGCGATAGGGCCATTGTTGGCATAGACAAAACCGTCAAGGTTCACACCAAACAACCCGGGCGTAGTCGTATTCGGCACAGAACCTGCGATGCTCACGCCGCCACCGCTACCAGTGGCAACAATGGTGCCGCTCATGCCGACACCGTGATTCAGGATACTTGTTGGATTAGCGTTAGGGTTGGACGCAGAGATTGTGGCCGAACTGGTATCGCCCGTGATGCTGATGGCGTTAGCAGTGGCGTTGCTGGATGTGAGTATGCTTTTGATTGAAATGCTGACACCATAGCCGCCATCGGCTGCTGTGATTTCTCCGGAGGCCGCACCATTGACAGTGATCGTTCCACTGCCACTGTCAATCAGACTACCTTTTTTAACCGCGCCCGACTGTTCGTTGATGGAAACCCCGTCAGCACTTATATATCCGGCCGTGTTGACAGAATCAAGGTCAGTCGCGCCAACGGCGCTTTTCCCGCGCAAAACGATTTTGCCACCTTCTGAATTGAGCGTGGCATCAAACAGGGCAATGCCATTGCCTGCGTCAGCGCCACCACCACCAGAGGTGCCTAATGCGCCGCTTCGGCCCAGCGCGTAGCCTGCGGTCGAGCTACCCAGGGAGCCGCCGGTCAAAGTAATGCTGCCGCCTTTGCTGTAAATGGCTGAGCCCGGCTGCATGACAATGGCCCCACCACCGGGAGCGTTGGTGTAATTGCTTTGTAAAACGACAGAGATTGGGAAATCACTGCCCCTGGCATCAATGGAACTCGAAGGCTGAAAAACAATGTCTCGCTCTGCCTGTAAAGTCAGTGTGTTTGCGGCCGTGCCACCGGCACTAACGACAACTGTGTCATTCACAAAAATGTCGCCGTTACCGCTAGTTCCTGGCAAGCAAGTTAACGATCCAGTACAAACAACTGAGTTGCTAGGATTGGTTTGTGTGTTGCCAGTTTCAATGGTGACATCGCCAGCTAACAGTGCAGTTGCCAAGTCAGAACCGGAAATGTCAGTGCCAATTGTGAAATCATTCGGGTCAATCAGCCATTTGCCACTTTTGCCCAAAGGCGCTTGCGTAGTAATGCGAGCCGAGTCCAGCACCTTCACCTTCGCCGCAGAAGTCTCAATAAACCCACCATCACCGCCATTCGGTGCTGACGCATCCAGCGTGCCACCGACTCGGGTTTCGCCGTGGGCCATGTCGCCCAGCAGCAAGATGCGTCCAGATTTGTTTTGCAGGGTGCGGGCTTGCACCGTGCCTTCGTTGTTAACCACCGTGGACAACAACTCGTTGGCGGTTTTGGCGGTCATGATGACCGCGCCACCATCGGCCTGAATCAGACCCTTGTTGTCAACCAGGGCATCAAAAGCCCCTTGGTCCACCTGCACCTTGATCAGGCCGGTGCCGGAAAAGTCGAGCCCGACCTTGTCGCCCGCCACCAGTGCCACGTTGCCACCGGTTGCAGTAATGCTGCCGGCGTTGGACACCTGCGGTGCAATAAACGCCACCACGCTGCCCGCGCCACCATTGGCGTTGATTTGCCCGAAATTGCTGATGCCCCCCGCATTGCCATTCTTGGCAAACTGGTAATTGCTGGCCAGAAAATTGGCATTGCTCACATCCAGCGAAGAAGCCACCAGCGCCGCCACGTCAACTCGCGCCGTTGGGCCAAACACAATGCCTTGCGGGTTGTACAAAAAGACTTGTCCATTGGCCGACAAATTGCCAAAAATCTGGCTGGCGCTGGTGTCGGCAATGCGGTTAAGCGCCACGCTGGTGCTGCTGGGCTGCACAAACTGTACCGAGGCATCTTTGCCAATGTTGAAGGTGCTCCAGTTGGCTACCATTTTGTCGCTGGTCTGGCGCACGGTCAGGGCATTGGTGCTTTGGCTCAAGTTGCCAGTGCCCAACACAATTTGCCCGCCAGTGGGCAACTGTTTTAGCGCCGGGGCAAGCTGCGCCAGCCCGAGCAAGGGTGCGCTCAACAGCGCGGTGGCAAGCACCAGGCGGCAAACGCCTTGTTTGCCCCGGCCACGAGCAGTCTCGGCCACCGCCACCAGCGCGCCGGTCTGTTGATTCCAGACCAAACGAAAGGCCCGGTTCATTGAAGCGTGACGTTTCATGGATTTCGTGCTCGCCTAGAAATAAATACTTGACAGCAGCAGCCAGCGGTTTTTGTCAGCCAGCCCGTCGCTGTTGTTGCCCGCCGCACTGCGCCCCGGATTGCCGCCAAGGGTTTGGGCGCGAATGGCCCGCACACTGTAGCGGCCTGCTTTGGCCAGCGTTAGCCCGACCCCGGCACCTGAAAGACCATAACTGTTGCTGTTGTCGGCGTTGCTCACGGCCGCCGCGCCCCACATGTTTTGGTTGAGTGTGATACGGCCAGTGTCAACAAATGCCAGCCACTGCATACTCCCGAGCGCATTTGGCGCAGGCATGTCCAGCCGCAATTCCAGTGCGGCGGTCCAGCCCGAGTCGCCCGAGCCTTCACCACCGGGGTAGGCGCGCACCCCACTACTACCACCGAGGACAAATTTTTCGGATGAATCAAGATTGGTGTTGGCCCACTGACCGTTGAGGTTGGCAAACAGCGACCACGCTCCAGGGAGTTTTTGCAGCCGCGCCAGGGTGTAGCTGATTTTGCCAAAATTGCCTTGCGCGCGCGGGCCCGCCTGATCGTCAGCCAGATCAACGGCAGAATTGGACAGGTCGAGGCGCCCTTGCAGCAGCGCCAGGCTGAAGGTGTTGGCACCGCCACCCGCCACGGCATCAAAGCTGTT
>CAIYNH010000164.1 GCA_903927495.1 uncultured beta proteobacterium | reverse complement strand
GCCTTCAAAGCGCGCCATCATGCGCTGCAATTTTCTGCGATCGACCTCGACCCAGCGCCCCCGGATGAGTTGCAAGCCATCGCTCCCCTTGAGCAATGCCTTGAGCTCAGCCGCCGTCAGGACATCGCCCTCCAGCGTGACCTCCATGCTGAAGTCAAGTAAGGCAGCAGCACCCAGCAGCGACGGTTGTTGTGTTCCCACACTGGCTTTGACCAAGGGGCGCGCCGGACGACTACCGCCCCAACTCAGGGGCGCTCGCACCACAATGCCCGCAGCCTCAAGCTGGGGCACGTCTTTTAACAACTGAAAGGCATTTTGCGGGCTCCAGCGCAGCGGGTGGTAAATCTCGCCCGTGTTCACCATGACTTGCAACCAGGAACATCGCTGTGCAGCTGCTTGCACTGGCTTGAGCAGTGTGAGCAACTGCGCCTGACTCTTTCCATCTGAAAACTCGGTTAAGGCTTTGGCTAGTGGTAAATGCTGCGCCTTGCCATGCGCCGACAAGCGTGAGGTATAGGTGGCCAAAAAGGCAAAAGGCGCGTCCGGGTCCTTGCGGTTCTCTGCCAAGTTGAAATAGACCCGGCCCACCAGATTCCAGGCCGGATGGCGGGTTTTAAGAAAGTCCGACAACACCCCCTTGAATGCAGTCAATTCGAGGTGCAAGGCGGCATCGAGTTCAACCCACAGCTTATTCAGCACCTGCGCAGTAAGGTACTCAGCCCCTTTCATTGGCGGTGCGTCCCAAATCAGGCCATTGAGTAGCAGCTCATCAGGAGCTGCGATCACCGCATCGCCATCGGCGGCGGTTGCACATAACGTCGTTACATAGCGCGCAGAAAAATCCCGCCACCAGGCAAACACGGTTGGCAATACGGTCCCCACCTGGGTTGCACCCAGATACAGCAAACCGTGACCTGCCCCCCGATCAAAAGCTTCAGCCAGGGCTAGCTGAAATGCCACCGGCAGGGAATGCGCATCGGCATCCGTTGTGAATAGCAGGCGGCCACTAGGCGACAGCAGCAAGGTGACAGCGCCGGTAGCGGCAAATTGCATGTCAGAATTTGAGTGGTTTACAGGCAAGGTCAGCTGATTTTACGTTTTGACACCGAGCAAACGCAGGGGGTGACCGGACATACTCGCCAAAATCCTGTGCAACGCCTTGCCTGTAGCGTGAATTGCCAATCAGGGGCCATCCAGCAACATCTCAGCAAACGCAGCAATGGGTGATAAGTAGCGAATGTGTCGGTTTTTTTATGGCCTCAAGTGAGTGTGTTTCAAGTTTTTGCGCTGTGGGAATAATGCGAACTCACAGAGCTGCATCATTAATATACGAAATATGCTTGAAACGCTTGCTGGTAAAGCATGAGTAACTACAAAGTTTGTAGCGAATATGTGCGAATTCGGGAGGCCGTTTGCATAGGCACAAGAAAAAAAAGACTGCCAGCTTGACGCTGGCAGTCCTTATTGTTTGGCATCGTCCGACTATAAGTTCGGTCGATGCGTCGGCTTAGTTATCAATGTCCAGAAGCGCCCGAGGCACCAATGCCGGTTTCAGAGCGAACTTCTTGGGCTGGGTAGCCAGCACGGTCGATCGCGGCACGGTCACCACGATCCATCAGTGAAGCCAACCAGATGGTGATAAATGCAGCTGGGATCGAGAAGATGGCAGCCGAGTCATACGGGAACCAGGCTGAGCCAGCTGGGTTCTTCAGTGCCAGCACCCAAACCGCGTTGGAGCCAACGGTCAGCACCACGGCCAGAATGAGGCCGACAAAGCCACCGGTCACTGCACCCTTGGTGGTGCAATCTTTCCACAGCACCGACATGAACAGCACGGGGAAGTTGGCTGAGGCAGCAATCACGAAAGCCAGCATCACCATGAAGGCGACGTTTTCTTTCTCAAACCCAATGCCCAAGAAGACGGCAATGACACCCAGGCACACTGTGGTGATCTTCGATACACGCAACTCATCGGCCTGATCCACACGGCCATGACGCCATACGGAAGCGTACAGGTCATGCGACACAGCGGATGCGCCTGACAGGGTCAAGCCAGCCACCACTGCCAGAATCGTGGCAAACGCCACTGCAGAGATAAAGCCCATGAAAATGTTGCCACCCACAGCCTTGGACAAATGCACAGCAGCCATGTTGCCGCCGCCTTGCAGGCCCTTGGCAATTTCGCCACCGACAAAGTAGTCAGCTGGGTTGGGGATCAGGTTGGTGATAGCGCCAAAACCAATGATGAAGGTCAAGATGTAGAAGTAGCCAATCCAGGTGGTTGCCCAGCCGACTGATTTACGAGCTTCCTTGGCACTTGGCACGGTAAAGAAGCGCATCAGAATGTGTGGCAAGCCAGCGGTACCAAACATCAGCGCCATACCGACGGATATGGCCGAGATCGGGTCCTTGATCAGTGCGCCTGGGCCCATGATGGCTTCTTTCTTGGAGTGCACTTCAATGGCTTTGACAAACATGGCTTCTGGGGAGAAGCCAAACTGCAGCAACACCGAGAAGGCCATGAAAGATGCGCCACCGAGCAGCATGACAGCCTTGATGATCTGTACCCAAGTGGTAGCGGTCATGCCACCAAACAGCACATAAATCATCATGATGGTGCCCACCAGGATTTCAGCGTAGAGGTATTCCAAGCCAAACAGCAGTTTGATCAGTTGACCAGCGCCGACCATCTGGGCCGTCATGTAAAACGCCACCACCACGAGTGAGCCGCTGGCGGCAAACACGCGAATGGGGGTTTGAGCAAAACGGTAACCAGCCACGTCGGCAAAGGTAAATTTACCCAGGTTACGCAGTCGTTCAGCCATCAGGAAGGTGATGATGGGCCAACCCACCAGCCAGCCGATCGAGTAGATCAGGCCGTCAAAGCCGTTGGCGAACACCAGGCCGGAAATACCCAGGAATGAAGCAGCCGACATGTAGTCGCCGGCAATTGCCAAACCGTTTTGAAAGCCGGTGATGCCGCCGCCAGCGGTGTAGAAGTCAGAGGCGCTCTTGGTCTTGGAGGCCGCCCATTTGGTGATGAAAAGCGTTAAAACGACGAAGGTGCCAAACATGCCGATGGCAGTCCAGTTCGTGGCTTGCTTGGTGGCCTGACCCAGATCTGCACCTGCGGCAAAAGCGCCACCGGCCAAGGCCAGCAGTGCAAACAACGCGATGGTTTTTTTGTGTTGTATGAGACTCGTCATTTCAGGGCTCCTTTAACCACTTGTGCAGTCAGGTCGTCGAATTCGCCATTGGCACGGCGTACGTAAATGATGGTAATGATGATGGTAAACACCAGTACGCCAATGCCCAGCGGCATGCCCATCGTAATCACCCCGGCGCCCATTTTGCTCGCCAAGAAGGGTTTGTTAAAGGCTACCAGCAGGATGAAGCCGTAATACACGACCATCATGGATAAGGTAAGCCACCAGCCAATAGTGCTGCGTTTTGATTTCAGCTCCTGGTACTTTGGGTTACTGGTAACCCGTTGAATTAAGTCATCTGCCATGGTTGTCTCCGAGTGGATTGAGAAAGCGAGAGCGCGGAGGTTAGGTGTCGGTACTTACCCGTTCCTGACCTGTTTGCTATTTTTTGCTCTCAGGGAGAGTGTGAGCCGATATTGGATCATTTCGCCTCAGAGAAAACCCTAACCCATGGGTGCAAAAAAACGGTCATTTTTTTATATTGCAATAAATGGCATCAGGGTTACCACGGGTATTTGGCTTGAACGTCAAATATGGTGTGTTGAAAAAAAGTTTTTTTAAATTTCGAATGCGATAGCTGTTTTGTGGCGCGAGGGTATGTCCGGGTTCTTTCAGGAGCATTCAACTTTAGAATTTGGACATGAATGACACACTGCTTGAATGCACACCAGAACGCCTATGAAGTTGGCATTGCTCTCTGACATTCACGCCAATATTCATGCTTTGGATGCCTGCCTCGCACATGCCACTGACCGCGGTGCGCAGCAGTTTGCCGTTTTGGGTGACTTGGTCGGCTATGGAGCGGACCCGGCAGCCGTGGTCAATCGGGTTTTGGGTTTGGTCGCAGACGGTGCTTGGGTGGTCAAGGGCAATCATGATGCTGTGGCGTTAGCCCCGCCGGCTGAAATCAAGAATTTTGGCGATGCCACTGCGGCTTGGACCGGAGCACAGCTCGACGCACCGCAGCGAAAGTTCTTGCAAAACCTGCCTTTCACCTTGCAGCTGGAGAACATCTTGCTGGTGCATGCCAGCGTTGATTGCCCGGAGCTTTGGCGTTATGTCTCTGACCACCGCGCAGCTGGAGCCAGCTTGGCGGCCTCCAGCGCGTGGTCCGATGTGCGCTACGTGTTTGGTGGGCATGTGCACCTTCAGAGCCTGTATTGCCGGGGCATCGGGGCTGACCTCATGAAGGTGGTGCCCACTCCGGGTGTGGCCGTTCCTGTACATGAGCACAGCCACTGGCTGGCCACGATCGGCTCGGTTGGGCAACCGCGTGATGGCAACCCACGGGCGATGTATGCAATGCTGGATACCGGCACTTCGCATTTGACGTTTCATCGCGTCGCCTACGACCACCTGTCGGCTGCAGCGGCCATCCGGCGTGCTGGCCTGCCAACGTTTTTTGCTGATCGACTGGAGTGGGGGCGATGAGAGTCGTTTTGACCGAGGCGGGTTTGCTGTTGTTGGCAGCAACTTCTGCAGCAGGAGTACGCATTGCATAAAAGTCTGAGGGCCCAGCGCTTGCTGGCCTTGTTTTTCTGTGGCTGGCTGGTTTTTAATTTTCCGCTGCTGGGGTTGTGGGATCGAGCCTTTAGCGTGCTGGGTATCCCGGTTTTTCCGGCGGCAATTTTCCTGCTCTGGGGCTTGTTGATCGCGGCACTGGCCTGGTTGATGGAGCGCCCCGGGCAGAACTCACAGGACGACTAAACATGCTGTCACCGGTGCTGGTCATTGGGGTTTCGTTCGCTTACCTGCTGCTGCTGTTTGCCGTGGCATCGTTGGGCGACTGGCGCGCCGCGCGGGGCCGCTCCATTATTGCCAACCCCTGGACTTATGCCTTGTCACTTGCGGTGTATTGCACCGCCTGGACTTACTTTGGCAGCGTGGGACGGGCAGCCTCCGGTGGGGTCTGGTTTTTGCCGATTTATCTGGGCCCCACCTTGGCGATGGTCCTGGGCTGGATGGTGCTGCGTAAGATGATCCGCATTGCCAAGACTTACCGCATCACTTCGATCGCGGACTTTATTGGCAGCCGCTATGGCAAGAGCCCACTGTTGGCCGGCTTGGTCACACTGATTGCCGTGGTCGGCATCGTGCCCTACATTGCGCTGCAGTTGAAGGCCATTTCAGCAGGTTACGCATTGATGACGACAGCATCATTGGCCGGTGTTGCCGCACCCGTGCACTGGACCCAGGACAGTACCTTTTACATGGCACTGGCATTGGCCGGTTTTACCATGGTGTTTGGTGTGCGCCATCTCGATTCGACCGAGCGGCATGAAGGCATGGTTGCAGCGATAGCCTTTGAATCTGTTGTCAAACTGATCGCATTTTTGGCAGTGGGCGTGTTTGTTGTGTATGGTTTGTTTGACGGGTTTGCAGATCTGTTTGCGCGGGCTCGTGCCGTCCCTGACCTGGCCAAATTATTGCGACTGGAGCAGGGCGGTGGTTTTTCCTGGGCTCAGTGGTTCGCGCTGACGCTACTGTCCATGTTGTCGGTGATTTTTTTGCCTCGGCAGTTTCAGGTGATGGTGGTCGAGAACGTGCGCGAGAGTCACTTGCGTCGCGCAGTCTGGGTTTTTCCCTTGTACCTGCTGGCCATCAACTTGTTTGTCCTGCCGATTGCGCTGGGTGGGCTGCTCTACTTTGGCCCAGGCGCAGTCAATGCTGATAATTTTGTGATCTCGCTACCGCTGGCTGCCGGGCAGCCAGCGCTGGCCTTGTTTGCTTTTGTTGGCGGTTTGTCGGCGGCCACGGGCATGGTCATTGTGGAGACCATTGCGGTCTCGACTATGGTTTGCAATGAGCTGTTCATGCCGCTGCTGCTGCGTACTCGTCATTTCAGTCCCGATGCCGGACACGACCTCACGCGTGTTCTGTTGGGCATTCGCCGCGCCGCGATCATGGGAGTGCTGGTGCTGGGTTATGTCTATTTCCATCTGGCGGGGGAAGCCTACGCATTGGTCAGCATCGGGCTCATCAGCTTTGCCGCAGTGGCCCAGTTTGCACCTGCCGTGCTGGCTGGTTTGTACTGGCGTGGCGGTACCAGGCTGGGGGCGTTGTCAGGGCTGGTTGCCGGGTTTGCAATGTGGTCTTACACCTTGATGCTGCCCTCCATCGCCAAGTCGGGTTGGCTCGGGAGTGATTTTTTGACGCATGGACTGCTGGGCTTCGTCTGGCTGCGACCAGAACAGTTTCTGGGACTTCAGGGACTCGATAGCCTGACGCATTCCTTGTTCTGGAGCCTGTTGGTGAACATTGGTGCTTTTGTTGGATTGTCGTTGTGGCGTCCACCTGCAGGCCAGGATGCCAGTCAGGCGCTGCTGTTTGTGGATGTTTTCGAGCGCACCAGCGCCAGTCGTCCAGTGTTTTGGCGCGGTCGTGCCAACGTCCTCGACTTGCTACGCTTATGCGAGCGCTTTATGGGCGCTGCCAAGGCCCGGATCCTGTTTGAGGGTTATGCCACAGAAGTGGGCGCGGGACATGTCGAAGCCATTGAGCCTGATCCCCGGTTGGTGCAGTTTGTTGAAACCCAGTTGGCAGGGGCCGTCGGCAGCGCTTCTGCGCGCATGCTGGTGGCATCCAATGTGGAAGAAGAAGCGCTGACACCAGATGATGTGTTGCGCATCTTGGACGAGACTTCGCAACTGCGGGCCCACTCGCGCGAGCTTGAGGAGAAATCCGAATCGCTGGAGCGTGCCACCAATGAATTACGACAAGCCAATGAGCAACTCAAGAGCCTGGACCGGCTCAAGGACGATTTCATGTCCTCAGTCACGCACGAGTTGCGCACGCCCCTGACCTCGATCCGCGCTCTGGCCGAAATACTGCGTGACGATCCGGATATGGCGCTGGCGCAACGGAGCCAGTTCATTGACATTGTTGTCAGCGAAACCGAGCGCTTGTCGCGGCTGGTTAACCAGGTGTTGGATATGGCCAAAATTGAGTCGGGCCACGCCGAGTGGCACACCGACCGGGTGGATATGAGTGGGCTTGTGAAGCAGGCAGTCATCACCACGGCTGAATTATTCCGTGAGCGCCAGACACAGGTCGAGGTCAGTCTGCCGGTGCACGCGCCACTGCTGATGGCCGACCCCGACCGGCTGATGCAGGTGATGCTCAATTTACTCTCCAATGCCGCCAAATTTGTGCCGGTCCCAGGTGGTCGGGTTGGCGTAAGCCTGAGCAGTGACGATACCGGTGTTACCGTGGCAGTCAGAGACAATGGCCCCGGTGTGACATTGGCACAGCAAGCCTTGATTTTTGAGCGCTTTCGACAGGGTGGTGATGCGACCAACCGACCGCAAGGAACTGGTTTGGGTTTGCCCATCAGCCGTCATATCGTGGAGCATTTCGGAGGACGGCTATGGCTTGAGTCAAGTCCTGCGAATGGGGCGTGTTTTCTGTTTCATTTGCCCCAGGTGTGCACGCAAGCCGAATAAGATACATAAAGATGGATGGAGACAAATATGAGCAAAAAGATCTTGGTGGCTGACGATGAGCCGAATATTGTGATTTCTCTGGAGTACCTGCTCCGGCGCGAGGGCTACACGGTGGTGGTGGCGCGTGACGGTCAGGAGGCGCTTGAGGTTCTGGCCCGCGAACAGCCTGACCTGCTGCTGCTGGATGTCATGATGCCGAAGAAATCCGGCTTTGAGGTGTGCCAGGAAGTACGTGCCAACGAGGCCTTGCAGGGAACCAAAATTCTGATGCTGACCGCCAAGGGGCGTGACACCGATGTTGCCAAGGGGCAGGCCATGGGTGCCGATGCCTACATGACCAAGCCATTTTCAACCCGCGAACTGGTGCAAAAAGTGGCTGACATGCTGGGCCGTCCACTATGAGGCTGGACCGTCGCATGGTCAGGGTGATTTCCGCCATTGGCCTGGCAACTGCGCTATGGCTGGTGGTCACGATCGGCTTGATGGGCTCGACCCTGGAGCCCGAGCAGCGGCACCTGATCGCCGAGCATTTGGGGGCACGCCTGGGTTTTATCGTGATGACCTGGGTGTTCGGGTTGATCGCCATTGGAGCCATGGTGCGCTGGTTGTTTGGTCGCTATGTCAGTGCACCGGCACGCCTGCTGGAGCAAACGCGGACCTTGCTGGCGGCCCCTCGATCGATGCCACTCAATCACCACGGCACCACCGAAACGTTGGCGCTGGCGCAGGTTATACAAGGACTGGCGCAGCAGCGCGACCTTTTGCGCGAGGACGTGGCGGCGCAAATTGCCCTGGCCAGTTTTGGTGTGCAGCAGGAAAAAAATCGACTGGCCGCGCTGATGGCCGAACTAACGCAAAGTGTCGTGGTTTGCAATCTGGATGGGCGCATCCTGCTCTACAACAGCCGGGCGCGACTGCAGTTTCGGGCCCTCTCTCAAATGCCGGCTTTGGCCGCCGGGGTCGAACTGATGGGCATTGGTCGCTCCATTTATGCGGTGTTTGACCGGCAACTGGTGGCGCACGCGCTGGAAAGTATTCAGCAACGCATGGCACGCGGCGCCGGTAGCCCGTCGGCCCAGTTTGTTACCACCACGCAAGCCGGGCAGTTGCTGCGGGTGCAAATGGCACCCGTACGCTCGGTTGAAGGCAGCGAATCAAGCTCCGAGATCAGTGGTTTTGTGCTGATGCTCGACAACGTGACACGCGCCTTCGAAGAAGAAAACCTGCGCGACCAATTGCTGCATGGCTTGACTGAAGGTAGCCGCTCCTCGTTGGCAAATATGCAGGCAGCGGTCGATATGCTGGCCTACCCCGATCTGGAGGCCGATATGCGTGAGCGCTTCCTGGCGGTGGTGCGCGATGAGGTCAGCAGCATGAGCCAGCGCATCACTGAGTTGGTCGAGCGTGCCACGCAAGGCCTGAAAGCGCGTTGGCCACTTGAAGAAATGCTGGGAGCTGATGTATTGCTGGCCGCGCAACGTCGCATTGAGGCGCATTGCAAACGCAACGTCAGCCTGGAGAACGTTGATCCGTCAGTTTGGCTGCGAGTGGACAGTTTTAGCCTGATTCAAGCGCTGGCTTACCTGTCGGCGCGGCTGGTTGACGAGTTTGACATCAAATTCCTGCGCTTGCGCTTGCAAACTTCGGGCACGCGGGCCCAGCTTGACCTGATCTGGACCGGCCAGGTGATGAGCACCGAAACCGTCATGAGTTGGGAAATGGACAGCATGCGCTTTGGTGCCGAGAGCACGCCTTTGACGGTGCGCGATGTGGTTGAGCGCCATGGTGGCGAGATGTGGTTTGAACGCGAACGCATCCGTCACGAAGCTTTCTTCAGATTTTTGCTGCCGCTTGCCAGCTTGCAGGAGCAACTTGAAGCGACGCAGAGCATGCAAAGCGACAGTCGCCCCGAGTACTACGATTTTGACCTGTTCAAAGTGTCAGAGCAGGCCAGCGCACTCGATGAGCGGTTACTGTCCGAGTTGTCTTATACCGTCTTCGACACTGAAACTACTGGTCTCAATCCCGCCGATGGCGACGAAATCATCCAGATTGGCGCGACCCGTATCGTCAACAGCAAGTTGCTGCGGCAAGAGAGTTTTGAGCATCTTGTGAACCCGGGGCGATTGATTTCGGCGGCCTCCATTCCGATCCATGGCATCACACAGGAAATGGTCAAAGGCAAACCCGACATCACCGAAGTGCTGCCCGCCTTTCACAAATTTGCCCAAGACACGGTGCTGGTCGCGCACAACGCAGCCTTTGATATGAAATTCCTGCAACTCAAGGAGGCTGCCACCGGCCTGGTGTTTCACCATCCGGTGCTCGACACCCTGCTGTTATCAGCCGTGGTGCATCCCAACCACGAATTGCACAGCCTGGAGGTGATTGCCGAGCGCTTCAATATCACCGTGTCGGGGCGTCACACTGCGCTGGGTGATGCTTTTGTGACCGCAGAAGTCTGGCTGCGCCTGATTCCATTGCTGCAAGCCATTGGCATTCACACTTTGGCACAAGCCCGGGAAGCTGCGCAAAAGACCTATTACGCACGGCTCAAGTATTGACTTTGAAGACCAGTTTGCTTCAAAAAATGTAGTGCTCAGTGCAAGACTGGTCTATGTCTTGTCTTGTTTTGCCTAAATATTTTTGAGTCGTTACCAGGGCCCTTTCTGGGGCAACTGGCAATGCCATCTCTCAGCGGATGCTGAGCAGTGCCTGCACCACCTCGGCAAAACCGGTACCGCGCTCACTCGGAGTGACGTAGCGCGGTTGGTGCACCAGGTCGGCTTCAAAACGGCGAATGTTGGCCACCCCCACGCTGTGGGTGAAATGCTCAAACATGGCTTGGTCGTTGCCTGAGTCGCCGACAAATGCCCAGCGCGCCAGATCGTGCGCCAGATCACATCCGAGCCTCTCGCGGGCGATCCAGCAGGCCCCCTGCCATTTGTTGAAATCGCCAAAGCAGCCGTGGATGTGGATGCTGCTCACTGTGGTGTGCATGCCGGCACGCTGCAATACGCCCAGCACCTGTTGCACAACTTGGGGGGAAAGCTTGGCAAATTCGTAGTAGTCAAAGGCTATATCGGTTTCGCGCCCGTCGCTGTCACGCGATAACGTCACACCTTTGACTTGGCGCATCACCTGCGCTGCTACAGCTTGCATCCGGGCCTGATTTGAGGCCCGCGTGCTGGCCTCTTGTTGGTATATTTTTAATAGCGGCTCAGGCCCGTTGCATATGCTTGAAAGGCTGTTTTTGCTGCGAATAAATGCAACGGCACCATTCTCGGCAACCATGGTATCGACCGGCCAGGGCGGCAGGCCCTGTACAGCATCGCCCCGCATCAAGGGTTCGCACCAGCCAATAGGACGCCCGGTGATGGGGATAACGTGCAGGCCCGCAGCTTTCAGGTCAGCCAGCGCCTTCAGCGCATCTGAGGAGATGACACCTTCAGTCGTCAGTGTGTCATCGATGTCGGTGAAGACACCGATCAGCTTGCGCCGATCTTGCAGCGGCCAGGCGGATAGTGGCAGCATGGCAGGTGGGCTTATGGCCATGTCGGCAAATAATGCATGGACAAAACCCTAACCTGCCGATTGCAGCGCCAGACCGGCGTGCTCGCGCAGCGGGTGAAACTGGATTTTGGGGAACCGTTCTTGCGCCAGTCGCACATCGTACGGGCTGGTACACAGGTAGGCCAGTGTGTCAGCAGCATCACGCGCCATCCGCTGTGGGTAGGCGTGAACAAAGTCCTTTAGTTCGCCTGGGCTGTCAGCGGTGATCCAGCGTGCGCCGGTGTACTGGCTACCCTCTAACCGTATGTCGGCATCGTATTCGCCTTTGAGGCGGTGCTGAACTACTTCAAACTGCAGTTGCCCAACGGCCCCGAGCAGCATGTTGCCGCCCATCTCGGGTCGGAACACCTGAATGGCACCTTCTTCACCCAGTTGAGCCAGCCCCTGCTGCAATTGTTTGGTGCGCAGTGGATTCTTTAGCACCACGGTCATGAACATTTCCGGGGCAAAAAATGGCAGGCCGGTGAACAGCAGGTTCACCGAGCCATCGGTGATGGTGTCGCCCAACTGAACGCCGCCATGGGTGGTAAAACCGACGATATCCCCCGCATAGGCTTCCTCAACGGCCTCGCGGCGCTGGCTCATGAATGTCACCACGCTGGTCGGGCGCAGTTCTTTGGCGGTACGCATCACTTTGAGTTTCATGCCCGGCGTGTATTTGCCAGATGCCATGCGCACAAAGGCAATGCGGTCGCGGTGGTTGGCGTCCATATTGGCTTGCACCTTGAACACCACACCACTGAAGGCATCGTCTTCGGGCTGCACTTGTTTGACAACGGGTTGTTTGTTGACAATGAAGGAGCTGGTGCGCGGGCCGGGCGACGGGGCCAGATCCACAAGTGCATCTAGCACCTCCATGACACCGAAGTTGTTCACGCCCGAGCCAAAAAACACCGGGGTTTGTTTGCCGGCCAGAAATGCCTCTCGGTCAAAGTCTGGCGAGGCGCCGGTGGCCAGTTCCATGCTCTCTAAAGCCGTGTCCCACTCGCTGCCAAATCGGTTTTGCAGGGCAGCGGGCTCAGATAAAGACATGGCATCAAAGTCCTGCGGCAGGCGTTCGCTGCCGGATTCAAAAACCGTCATGGTCTGGCTGCGCAAGTTGATGATGCCGCCAAAGGTCTTGCCTTGGCCCACAGGCCAGGTCATGGGCACGCAGGGCATGCCGAGTTCACGCTCAATTTCGTCAAGAATGTCGAGAGGGTCACGTACCTCTCGGTCCATTTTGTTGACGAAGGTGATGATCGGTGTGTCGCGCTGGCGGCAGACTTCAATCAGGCGGCGGGTTTGCGCCTCGACCCCGTTGGCTGCGTCAATCACCATCAAGGCTGAGTCCACGGCGGTCAACACCCGGTAGGTGTCCTCTGAGAAGTCTTTGTGGCCGGGGGTGTCAAGCAGGTTGATGACGTGGTCGCGGTAGACCATTTGCATGACCGAGCTGGCCACCGAAATGCCACGTTGTTTCTCGATCTCCATCCAGTCGCTGGTGGCGTGGCGGGTGGCCTTGCGGGCCTTGACCGAGCCGGCAATTTGGATTGCGCCTGAGAACAGCAGCAGCTTTTCAGTCAGCGTGGTTTTACCCGCATCGGGGTGCGAG
>CAIYNH010000163.1 GCA_903927495.1 uncultured beta proteobacterium | reverse complement strand
GGTATGTGCTATGCCGTGGTTTTGTGGATAACTTTTGCCGACCGGCTGCCAACCTCCCTTCACTTCACCAGACGCGCGTAGCTGAGTTGCATGGCACGGGGGGCCCAGTACCCCAATTTTCCTCACTTGCACTCCAGCGGTATCAAACACCAGCCAACCAGGCCGGTGTTTTTTATCCAACTGGAGTCGATCGTGTATTTCCAAACAACCAAACTGACCAAATCTCTCAAGAAGCTGGCCGCGCCGGTAACAACAGCCATGGCGGCACTTTCATCCCAGCTGGCCCACGCGGGCCCCGCCCTGCCTTGGGATGGCCCGATCACCACGGTTGTCAACAACCTGACTGGGCCAGTGGCCACCGGCATCTCCACCGTGGCCTTCCTGGCAGCAGGCGCAGCGCTGATTTTTGGTGGTGACGACCTGGGCGGTATTGCAAAGAAACTTTTGTACGTGGTGCTCGGTGTGGCGCTGATTGTCTTTGGAGCCAACTTTCTGAGCATGATCGGTCTAGTCAACAGCGGCGCCTTGATCTGATTCTGCCGTTTGGATCGTGAATCATGGCTGATCAAAGTTCAGACCTCGGCGCTGACTTTTCAGTGCCGCTGCATCAATCCATGCTCAGGCCCATGTTGCTGCTCGGCGCCGAGCGCGAACTGATCCTGGCACTTGGAATCGTGGCGGGTGTGTTTATTGTTTCCTTGTTCCAACTATGGGCAGCCATTTTTGGTCTGATTCTGTGGGCCGTCGGCGCATGGGTGTTGACGCGCGCCGCCAGCTTTGATCCCCAACTCTCCAAGACTTTTGGACGCAGCTTGCGATACCGCAAGTTGTACAAGAGTGCTGCAACACCGTTTGCCTCGCCCCGCACATTTGGAGACTGAAGATGCTCTTGAAGGAATTTCGCAGCCATGCCCAAGGACTGCCTGATCTGCTGCCCTGGGCGGCGCTGATCGACAACGGCGTGGTCCTCACAAAATCTGGCGGCTTGTTGGCGGGTTTTGAATTTCGTGGACCGGACCTGGACAGCGCCACAAAAGAGGAATTGGCCGCTGTGTCGGCTCGCATCAATGCGGCCCTGGCACTCGATGATGGCTGGAGCGTGAATGTTGACGCCGTACGCCGTCAATCGCCTGGCTACCCAGTGGACGGCGCTTTCCCTGACCGAACCACCCGGCTCCTGGACGATTGCCGCCGTCTCGCGCATGAAGGTGACTCGGCTGGTTTTCAAAGTGACTACAGGCTTGTCTTGTGCTGGCATCCCGACCCGGACGCTGCAGCAAAAGCCGAGATGCTGTTTGTAGATGGTGCGCAAAAGACCGGCGTGGCAGAGCGCAGTTTGAACCGGTTCAAAACCGCACTTGCAGAAATTGAATCACGCCTGGCTGGCACGCTAAAAATCCGTCGGCTCATTGACAAAATCGACCTTGAGACCGGAGCCGTTGAAAGTCAAATTCTGGCGCATTTGGCTGCCTGTGTCGCCCTGGAGCCACGCGCCAGCTTCGTCATGGGCACTGTGCCGATGTACCTTGACTCGGTACTGGGTCAACATGACTTTGTGACAGGATTTGAACCCCGGATTGATGACAAGACAGCCATATGCATTGCCGTCACCGGATTTCCTGGAACAAGTTTCCCCAGCATCCTGGACTTTTTGTCACGCCTGCCCGTGGAATATCGTTGGTCAAATCGTTTCATTTTCATGCCGGTGCATGAGGCAGATAAGGCGCTTGGTAAGTACCGCTCGAAGTGGGCACAAAAGCGGCTTTCACTGATGAATTTGATGCGTTCAAGTCAAGGTGGTGGCGTCACGCACGTGAATGCGGATGCGGACGATATGGCGGCCGACGCTGTAGCGGCCATGGCTGAGGCGAGCAGTGGTTTGGTGCGATTTGGCTACTACACCAGCGTCGTTTTGCTCTCCAGCGCGAACCCTCAGCAATTGCGTGACGCCGCGCAGTACGTGACGAAAATGATCGCCAACGCCGGGTTTTCAGCGCGCGTCGAGTCAGTCAATGCGGTGGAAGCCTACCTGGGAAGCATGCCTGGAAATATGTTCGCCAATGTGCGCCGCCCGCTGATCAACACATTGAACCTGGCTCACTTGCTTCCCCTCACGGCGATTTGGGCCGGGCCCGATGTCCATCCCTGTCCCTTTTATCCTGCGCATTCAGCGCCGCTGTTACAAGCGAAAACCGATGGCGCAACACCTTACCGCCTTTGCCTGCACGCTGGTGATCTGGGCCACACGGCCATCATCGGACCGACTGGCTCGGGTAAGTCAACCTTGTTAGCCACGCTGGTTGCCCAACATTTCCGATATACAAGAGCACAAGCTTTTGTCTTTGACAAAGGCTATTCCATGTTCCCGCTGGTGGCTGCTGCCGGTGGCCAGCATTACGAAATCGCGGGTGAATCGGACAACATAACATTTTGCCCACTCGGGCATATTGACGATGAGGTCGAGCGAACCTGGGCGGCTGAATGGCTGGAGAGCTTGGCTGAGCTGCAGGGTGTGGCGATGTCGCCGGAATTGCGCAAAGAACTCTTTCGTGCAGTAAACCAGTTGGCGGCCTCAACGGACTGCGCAGAACAACGCACGCTGTCAAATTTTTTACTGACTTTGCAGGACAACCGTCTGCGGGAAGCACTGGAATACTACTCGCTGCGCGGCCCGGCTGGGCGGCTACTGGATGCGGAGAGCGATGGATTGCAGGCTGACATTTTCCAGGTGTTCGAGCTTGAACACCTGATGGCTCGCGGAGAAAAGATTGTTTTGCCAGTTCTTGCTTACCTGTTTCACCGGCTTGAGCAACGCTTTCAAGGTCAACCCACCTTGCTGGTGCTCGACGAAGCCTGGATCATGTTGGGTCATCCAGCCTTCAGGGCAAAGATTCGAGAGTGGCTGAAGGTGCTGCGCAAGTCGAACGTCGCGGTCATCTTTGCAACCCAGTCCCTGAGCGATTTGTCGCGCAGTGGCATTGCCGATGTCATTTTTGAAT
>CAIYNH010000162.1 GCA_903927495.1 uncultured beta proteobacterium | reverse complement strand
GCAGGGAAGGTCGTATTGGCGAACGTGTTTGTGCCCGATGGACAACTTCAGCATTTTGAACTGCTGATCACCAAATATCTCGCAGAGAACACGGATAAAAACGGCAAGCCTCGCGACAACAGTCGGTTGCTGAATACCATTGACAGCATCAGGTCGGCAGCTATCAAAGGTTTGTGGATGGATTCACCAGAATTACTTCCATCTGACCCCTCCGAACAGTTCTGGTGGGAAGTGTGGCTGCGCCGTCGTAGAGGCGATAGTCATACTGCCGTTAACGACTTTAAAAAACTCGTCGCCTTGTCGCAGTGCAGGGTTAGCGATGCAGTCGTGCATTTCCCAGAACGTTCCGTTGTTGTGATGTTCGGTTCGCAGAATCAATTATCCCAATCAGTGATGGTTTTGAATTGCGTGGCGGAACTTCGTCGTGCCAAAGACACTGCTGAAATTTTCATCCGCATGGGCTTAGTTGAACAGCGGGAGTGGGCTGAAGATTTGCAGGCCAGGCTCCAAGCGGCGCCCGATTCCGATGAGGTTCCACGTATCTGCCTTCTTGACACTGGAGTCCTTCGTAGCCACCCCCTGTTGGAATCACTAATTGCGCCCGACGATCTGCATACTGTGGATGACTCCTGGGGTACCAATGACACTGCTAACCATGGCACGGGATTGGCAGGGCTGGCGGCGTATGGTGATTTGCACGTGATGTTGGCATCGACTGGGCCGGTCACAGTTCAGCATCGTCTTGAGTCAGTCAAGCTTACGCCCAATCAAGGTGCAAATGCAGGCAGTGACAAGCATCATGCATTCCTTTTTTTAAAAGGCGTTACTTTGCCAGAAAGCTATTTTGGCCAACGAAAGCGCGTATTCTCATCAGCCGTCACTACTACCGATTACCGGGACCTCGGAAGACCGTCTTCCTGGTCTTCAATGGTTGACTCACTTGCCTCTGACGATTCCAACGAAGGTGCTTTCCCGCGCTTGTTCGTACTATCGGCTGGCAACATCATCGACAGAAACCAATGGGGTAACTACCCGGCAAGCGTTTCATTGAACCAGATTCATGATCCTGGTCAAGCGTGGAACGCGTTGACTGTTGGGGCATTTACAGCCAAAACCACGATCACAGAAGCAGACTCCCTACACTTCCAGCCAGTCGCGCCTGATGGTGCTTTGAGCCCTTTTACAACTACTTCATCGCTGTGGAATGAGCGAGCATGGCCGTTTAAACCGGATGTAGTTTTTGAAGGTGGCAACGCCGGTACTGATGGCATCGACACCAACAACCTTGCAAGTCTCGAGTTGCTCACGACCAATAACAGCCTCCATCGGCTGTTCTGGACGACAAACGCTACAAGTGCCGCGTCCGCCTTGTGTTCCCGCATGGCAGCTCAAATCATGGTGGCTTATCCCAATTTTCGATCCGAGACCGTTCGAGCGTTGATCGTGCATTCTGCTGAGTGGACGCCAGCCATGCTGCAAGCGTTCCCCCCAAAGAATCCAAAGCGCAAGACACGAACACAAGATGACAGCGCTTGGCTCATACGGCACTGCGGCTGGGGCGTACCGGAACTTGATCGAGCGTTGTGGAGCGCAGGCAATTCGTTAACTCTGGTAGTGGAGGACCAACTGCATCCATATAAAAAGGATAGCGGTGTGATCAAGACCCGCGACATGAATTTGCACAAGTTGCCTTGGCCAAAGGATCAATTGGAGGCGTTGCAAAATGCCGAGGTTGAAATGCGGGTTACGTTGTCGTACTTCATAGAGCCAAATCCTTCAGCTCGTGGCAGTTCCTCCAAGTACCACTATCCATCGCATAGGCTTCGTTTCGCAGTACGACGCCCTCTTGAGTCGGTGGAAAATTTTCAGGCGCGAATCAATGCGGCCACAGTTCGTGAGGATGAAGGGCGTGTTGCTACTCCAACTGACTCTGATTGGCTCTTGGGTGAAGGTCTTCGACATCGTGGTTCTTTGCATCAGGATGTATGGCGAGGTTCTGCCGCCGATCTAGCCAGCAGAGGCTTTATTGCTGTATTTCCAGCGAATGGATGGTGGCGCACCCGTCAAGCGCAAGAACGCTTCGACCTTCCTGCTCGATACAGCCTAATCGTGTCCATTCGCACACCGGAAACGAATGTGGACCTCTACACCCCTATTGCTCAACAGGTTGCCGCGCAAGTCGCAGTGCCTGTTGTCGTGAACACCTGATTGCCCTTTGATGGACTACCAAGAACTCAAGCTGCTCGAAGACGACCTTTGGGAAGCTGCTGACCAACTGCGTGCCAACTCCAAACTCACCGCCAGCGAATACGCTATGCCGGTTCTGGGATTGATCTTCTTGCGTCATGCCACGACCCGCTTCAATGCCTTGCTACCCGCTATTGAACAAGCCGTGTCACCACGCGCCACTGGCACACTGCGTCAGCAACAGATAAAGCTTGGCTTTCAAGGCAAGGCCGCCATTTATTTGCCGGAAGTTGCCCGCTACGATGTATTGGCTGCACTGCCTGCGGGACCCAAACTGGGTGAAGCCATCCGTGACGCGATGATCGCCATTGAAGATTCAGTGACAGATCAAAAAGGGCTCAAACTGCTTGAAGGTGCTTTGCCTAAAGACTACATCGGGTTGGAGCAAGACCTGCTGGCTGAGCTGATCAAAATCTTTAACCGGCCTGCATTGCAGTCTGCCACCGGCGATGTGTTTGGCCGGATTTACGAATACTTTCTGAACCAGTTTGCCCAAAGTGGCGCGCAGGAAGGAGGCGAATTTTTTACCCCACCCAGCTTGGTTCGCATGATTGTGGGTGTGATCGAACCTGATCACGGCATCGTGCTCGATCAGGCATGCGGGTCGGGGGGCATGTTTGTGCAAACCGCACATTTCATCGAGGAAGTGCGCCACCGTCATACCAACGAGGTCAATATCACTTTTTACGGCCAGGAAAAGGCCGACCTCAACAGCAAGCTCGCGCGCATGAACTTGGCGGTGCATGGCCTTGAAGGCAACATCCGCATCGGCAACACCTTTTACGAAGACCGGCACCAGTTGCTCGGTGGCTGCGACTTTGTCATGGCCAATCCGCCATTCAATGTGGATGGTGTGCAGGTGGCCAAGATCAAAAGCCAGGTTGGTGACAAGCAGACCGGGCGACTGCCCTTTGGCCTGCCCGGCGTGGCGGGCAAAACCAAGGGCAAGGCTGGCGGCGAAGGTGAAACCATCTCCAACGCCAACAGCTTGTGGATACAGTATTTCTACAGCAACCTCAACGCCACTGGGCGGGCAGGTTTTGTCATGGCCTCCAGCGCTTCGGATGCAGGCAACAAAGACCGCGACATCCGCCAGCAACTGGTGCAAACCGGTCATGTCGATGTGATGATCTCAATTGGCCCTAAGTTTTTCTACACCCGTAGTTTGCCTTGCACCCTGTGGTTTTACGACAAGAGCAAGCCAGACGACCTGCGCGGCACAGTGCTGATGATCGACGCTCGCAACGTCTATACCGTGGTGTCAGCTCGCTCCCATGTGTTTACGCCTGAGCAACTGGGCAACCTGAGCGCCATCACCTGGCTTTATCGGGGTCAGCACGAGCGCTTTACCGAACTGTTGGCCCAGTACCAACAGGAGGCCGGGCAGCATCTGGCGTTGCTGGAAAAACGATTGGCGGAGGACGACAAACAAGTTGTCAGCTTGCGTCAAACCTTGCAGACCTTTAGCAAGACGACGCTGGATGCCGCAGCACTGGCCGCTGTGCGGCAAAAGCTGGGTGACGAACACGGCCTGACCGATGCATTGCTGGCGGATTACCGGGCGCAAGTACAAGGCGTGGAATCGCTGGCCGAGGGCTGGCGCAGTGCTTTGGATGCCGCGCTGGCCTCTGCCGCCGTGGTGCTGCCCAAGATTCAGTCACTCAAGGGGGGCAGCGGTTTTGCGCTGCACAAAACCTTGCAAGCTGAGTTGGAGGCCATGCAACCCGCGTTGAAAGCCGGGCTGGCTGCCCTTGTAGGACTGCATTGCATGCTGTGTCAAACCCGAGACACTCTCTAACTTGACCTGGCACTTGAGCCGTTTGAACGCCTCCTCAATACGCCAGCGCTCATGGTAAATTTCACTAAAAACGGCTGTCGGAAATT
>CAIYNH010000161.1 GCA_903927495.1 uncultured beta proteobacterium | reverse complement strand
GGCCAGATTCCGCCCATTCGAATCTCTTTACCTCTTTCGACACTTTTCAAAATGAATTACAACAAAACCCTGATTGCCATCGCCGTGGCCACTTTGGCCGCCGCCTCCGCACAACCTGCACTAGCGCAATCCGCTACCCCTGCAGTCGAAGAAAAATCACTGCGCGATCAGATCGTTACAGCCAACCGCATTGGGCAAGATTTGGCAGACGCGCCCGCCGCCGTGACGGTGGTCACAGCCAAAGACATCGAACAAAAAAATGTCTCCCGCATCAGCGATGCCTTGCTGGCGGTGCCCAGCTTGCACTTGGAATCGTCAGGCAACGGGCAGTCGTTTGCCGGAGCGGGTGCCGGGGGGTTCACGTTGCGCGGTATGGACAGAAATCGCACGCTGGTGCTTTTGGACGGCATTCCAGTACAAAACTCTAGCAACAACAATGTTGAGTGGAAATCGCTCTTTGTCGATGACGTGGACCGGGTTGAAGTGGTGTCTGGCGCGTTTTCTTCACTCTATGGCAGCAGCGCCATGGGCGGCGTGATCAATATGATCAGCAAAGACCCAGATAAGCGCGAATTCACAGTGCGCCTGAAAAAAGGCTTTGGGGATGCCGCTGGCAATGATGCCAGCGTGTACTTTCGCGACAAGTTGGCAAATGGTTTGGGTATCACTGTGGGTTTGAGTCAAGCTAATCGTGACGGCTATGCCAGTGACATGGTGCTGCGACCTGTTGCCACGTTGACCGCTCCGCAAAAGGCAGCAGCCAAGGTGGTGACAGGGGCTACCGCCATGACCAATTCAACCGGTGTGCCGTCTTATTTGGTGGGCGACAAGGGCGATTCGCCCTGGCAACAAACCAATGCCTCGATCAAGCTGGTGTATGACCTGAACGCCCAAAGCAAAATCTATGGTGGTTTGTCGTACTCAGACATCTTTACCGACTATGGCCCGTTCAACACCTACCTGCGCGATGCAACGGGCGCACCGGTATCCAACGGCAACGTCAATGTGGGCGGGCAATATGTGACGGTGGCGCAAAGCAATTTCGTCACCAGCTCGCCTTTGAGTGGCACTAACAAACGCGTTTTTGCGGGTTATGAAGGCGTGCTGGCCAAAGACTACAAACTCAAACTGGATGTGTCACGCGTGGATCGCAGCGACTACTTCACCACCATTGGTACCGGTGGAACTGCGGTAGGTGGCCCAGGCACCCAGTCTGACAACCCGAACGTGGGCACCGATGCCAGTGCGCAGTTGAGCTTTCCGGTCGGCGACAAGCACATGTTGGTGTCAGGTCTGAGCATTCACCGTGACACGGTCAACCGCAGCACCTTTGCCTTGTCGAACTGGCGCGATGTGCAGACCGTGACGGCCACCAACAACGGTTTTACCGGCGAAGCCACCACCACATCGGCCTATGTACAGGACGAAATGACCGTGACTGACAAGCTCACGGTGTATGCCGGAGTGCGGGCTGACAACTGGTCCACGCAAGGCAGCTATTTTCAGAACACCGCGCCGGTGAAAGCCGTGGACTATGCCGAGCGATCGCAAACAGCATTCAGCCCCAAGCTCTCGGCGGTTTATAAGCCCGCTGAGACAGTGACTGTGCGCGGCTCCTACGGCCAGTCATTTCGCACACCAACGCTGTTGGACTTGTACTCGACCACGGTAATCGCATCCTCTAGCTCGTCATCGGGTTTCCTGACCACTCAAAGCGACCCCAGCCTGAAACCTGAAACCGCAGATGCCTGGGAGTTGGGTGGCGAATGGCGTGTGAACAGCGCGGTGCGCGCCAGTGCGACCTATTACGACACCCGCATCAATGACATGATTTACTCGAAAAACATCGATACCACTCTGACGCAACGCATCAATGCAGGTGTGGCTCAGGTCAATGGGCTTGAGCTGGGCCTGGGGGTCAATCTGGCAAGCTGGCTGGAACTCAACAGCAATGTGTCGTGGATCAACTCTGAAATATTGAGTAACAAGGCCGACCCGCTGAGCGTAGGCAAGCGCCTGACTGGCGTGCCAGATCGCATTGTCTTTGTCGGTCTGACGGCTCGCCAGGGCGCCTGGACGGGTTCTGTTGAAGCACGCTACTCGGGGCAAACCTATGTGCAGGCGCAAAACACCGACATCGTGACTGGTGTGCCGGGCAGTCGCGGTGCGTTCACTATGGTCAACGCCAAGCTGGGATACCAGTTCAACAAAATGGTGCGGGCCAATCTGGCCATAAATAACGTGATGGATGCACAGGTATACCAGTTCTACAAGATGCCAGCGCGCAACGCCACGGCTGAGCTGGTTTTGTCGTTCTAAGCACTGGGGCATCCATGAAAAAGATCTTCTTTTTGCTGTGGCGGGCACTGGTGTGCCTGTCCGCCAGCTTGCTACTAGTGCAGGCGGCGCAGGCCAAACCTCTGCATGTAGTGCTGATACCGGGCGACCAGGCCATGCAAGCGGCAATAGCCGCCGTCAAACTGGTGCAAAAAGAGGAGGGTGTGAACCACGTCACTTTCCAAATTTTGTCACACGCGTTCATCACCGACAAGGAAACGCAGTCCATTGACCGGGCCGATGTGCTGCTGGTGCGCAACATGGGGCGTGAGTTGAGCCTGCAACTCACGCCGGTGATCCAAGCGCTGAAAGCACGCGGTGTCGCCAGCTACGCCATTGGCCGGACGTTTGAAGAGGTGGATGGCAAGGCCGGTTTGATCAACGACCCGGTGTTACGCGCATACCAGGAAGCCAGCGGCACGGCCAATTGGGTCAACCTGCTGCGTCTCACGCTGAACCGGCACGCTGGTTTAAAGCTGGCGGTGGTTGCGCCAAAAACGTACCCGAGCGCTGGCCTGTGGGAGCCTGCCAGCAGCCAGATATTTGAGTCTTTTGAAGACTACGAAAAACAGTACCGCGCGACGCGACCGCAGGCCACCCATCGGCATTGGGTGGGTTTGATCGTGAACCGGGGGCAAGTCACCGGGGGCAGCGAAGACTCGGTGCGCGCGATAACCCTGGCTTTGGAGCAGCGTGGCTTTAATGTGGCGGTGGCCTATGGCTACCCGTCTGAAGTACCGGTAGAGAAATTTCTGCTGGATGCCCAAGGCCAGCCACGCGTCAAGGCAGTGGTGGCGCTGGCCATGAAATTTGGCAATGTGCCCGACAAGATTGACCCAGTGCTCAAACGCCTGAACGTGCCCCTAGTCAACGCCATCACGCCCTACAAGTACACCCGCAAAGAGTGGGAAGACTCCCCCATTGGGCTGGATTTGGCCGAGCGGTCGTGGCAAATTTCTGGCCCTGAGTTTGCGGGCATTGATGCCCCGACGGTGGTCGCTACCAAAGAGCGTCGCAAAGATGCTGAAACGGGCTTGGAGTACATCGCCGAAGTGCCGGTGCCTGAACGTGTCACGCGCCTGGTGGAGCGCATCAGCAACCTGGTGGCCCTGCGTGAGACCAAAGCAGCTGACAAGCGCGTGGCCATCATTTACTACAACTCACCACCCGGCAAAGAAAACATTGGCGCGTCTTACCTGAATGTGCTGCCGCGCTCGCTGTGGCAAATGGTGCAACGGCTGGAAACCGAGGGCTATGACACCCAAGGGCGCCCGGCCACTGAGGATGCGCTGTTTGAGCGTCTGCGTGAACATGGCATCAACATTGGCAGTTGGGCACCTGGTGCCTTGGAAAAGTTGGTTAAAGGCGGCAACGCGGCGCTGCTGCCGGTGGCCGAGTACCGGCAGTGGTTTGACAAGCTGCCCAAAAAACTGCGCGACCCTATGCTGCAAGCCTGGGGTGAGCCTGAAGACTTTGGCTTGATGGTGTGGCGTGACCCGCGTGGCGTTAAAAACTTCGTGTTCCCGGCACAGCGCTTTGGCAAACTGCTGTTTGCCCCGGAGCCAGCACGTGGTGACGGCGATGTAAAAAAGCAGTTTCACGACCCCGCCCTACCACCGCATCACCAGTATTTGGCCTTTTACTTGTGGCTGCAAAAAGGCTTCAAAGCCAACGCCATGGTGCATGTGGGCACCCATGCCAGCTACGAATGGCTGCCCGGCAAAGAAGTCGGCTTTACCGAAGCCGACCCGGGTGAGGTGATGGTGGGCGCAGTGCCGCAGGTTTACCCCTACAGCGTGGATGTGGTCGGCGAAGGCTTGCAAGCCAAACGCCGGGGCATGGCCACGCTGATCTCGCACATGACCCCACCCTTTGACAAGACCGGACTGAACCCGGATTTGGTAGCCCTCAAAGGCTTGGTAGATGACTATGCCGTGGCGCTGCAAAAAAGTGAATCCGCCGCGCAGGCCACATTGGGCGACATCAATGCCAAGGCACTCAAAATGGGCGTACTCAAAGACTTGGGCAAGACAGAGTTCAAAGACACCGCAGATTTGGAGTCGCTGACCGATTACCTTGACGATTTGGACAAAGCCCAAAGCCCGCTGGGTCTGCATACTTTTGGTGTTTCACCGCCAGAGCCTGCACGCCAGTCCACGGCGCGCGCCATTGTGGACACGCAGGGTGTCATGAGTGCATTGGAACGGGAAAAACGTGTAGCCGCTTTGGCTCAGCTCATGCAAATCAGCGGACCGGCAGAGCTCGATGCCTTTGTGGCTGCCCTGTCAGGGCGCTATGTGTCGGCCAGTCCCGGTGGTGACCCGCTGCGCAACCCGGCCTCATTGCCCACCGGGCGCAACATGTATGGGTTTGACCCGACACGCCTGCCCACTCCGGGGGTGTACGCGCAAGGCAGTGCGCTGGCGGCTGCACTGGTGCGCGACTACAGCAAAAAACATGGCAAAGCGCCAGACCGGCTGTTGTTCAACCTGTGGTCGGTTGAAACCATGCGGCATGAAGGCATTCTTGAATCTCAAATTTTGGCGCTGCTGGGGGTTAAGCCAGTGTGGGACAGCAATAACAAGGTGGTTGACCTGGAAGTAATTCCACGCGCACAACTCGGGCGGGCACGGGTGGACGTGATCATCACCCCTTCGGGCTTGTACCGCGACTCGCTGCCTACGCTGATGCTCCTGCTGGACAAAGCGGTGACGCTGGTGAAGGAGCAGCCCGAAGCAGACAACGTGATTCGCATCAACACTGCGCAAGCACAAAAGACGCTAGAAGAAAAAGGCGTGGCCCCCGAATTGGCCAAGCGCATGGCTGCGGTGCGCCTGTTCACCGAGCCCCCAGGCGCCTACGGCACCGGGGTTAGCAACATGACCATGAACAGCAACAACTGGAGCAACGAGTCAGAAATTGGCGACGTGTATTTCAAACGCGTGGGGCACTTGTTTGGCCAGGGCTTTTGGGGTGACGCACCCACTGGTCCAGCGACCGGTGGCGCGGATGGCACGGCACTGGCAGGCGAGGTGTTCAAGATGGCACTGAAAGACGTGAAGGCAGTGCTGCACTCGCGCTCCAGCAACCTGTTTGGCACACTGGACAACATGGATTTGTACCAGTACCTGGGTGGCTCGGCGCTGGCAGTGCGCCAGGTCAACGGTGCATCGCCCGAGACTATGCTGGTGAATCTGGCCGACCCGTCGCGCCAGCGCACCGAAAGCCTGGACGCCTACATGGGCCGCGAGATGCGCTCCCGTTACCTGAACCCGACCTGGATCAACGCCATGATGAAAGAGGGCTATTCCGGCGCGCGCATGGTGATGCAAGTCACACAAAATCTTTGGGGCTGGCAAGTGACCACGCCTGAGGTGGTGGATGCCGCCAAGTGGCAGGAGATGTATGAAACCTATGTCAAGGACAAGCACAACCTGAACATCAAGCAAAAGTTCCGCGATGCCAAAAACATGCTGGCTTACCAGGCCATGGTGGACCAGATGTTGGTGGCGGTGAACAAAGGCTACTGGAAAGCCGACCCAAGCACCGTTGCAGCCCTGGAAGCTGCCAACATGGAAGCCATCAAGGAAGCTGGCGTGGCCTGCAATGCGGCCAATTGCAGCAGTGAAAAGATCACGAAGCTGGCGCAAGAACAAGACAGACAGGCCCAACGCGAGGCTAAGAGTGGTTTTGGACTGGATGCCCTGGGTGCCATGGTCGCCACACTGATGCCCCCCGCGCAGGCCATGCCACAACCTCCTGCGCCCCCCATGCAGCCACCACCTGACGTGGTGCGCGGGCAAGAAATGCGCGAGGTCAAAAAAGAGCAGCGCATCGAGCAACTGATCTGGACCTATGCATGGCTGATTGGCCTGGTGGTGCTAGGCGGCGTGGGCTACCAAGCCTGGCGTACCCGCCGTGAATCGCAACTTTTTTCCAAACCTTAACCCTGAGAATTCAACATGAATGGCATCGAAAGTTTTTTGTACGAAGTATCCAAGTTCTTCCTGATCCCGGTACTGGTCCTGTTGTGTGTGATGTTTGTCTACGCACTGTTTTGTCTGGGCACCCTGCTGTTTGACTTAGGGCTGCGCCTGTTGCGTGGTCAAGGGCGCCAACCTATTGCGCAATTTTTGCGCAGCCACCCCAAGGCCACTCAAGAAGACCTGGAGTTACAGGTGCTCAAGCAAATTGAGTTGCAGCGCATTGTCAGCCGCATTGCACCCATGCTGGGCTTGGTGGCGACCATGATCCCGATGGGCCCGGCGCTGATTGCGGTGTCGGCTGGCAATGCGCAAGGCATGGCCCAAAACCTGGTGGTGGCTTTCTCGGCGGTGATCGTGGCGCTCTTGTCTGCCGCAATGACCTATGTAGTGCAGTCGGTGCGCAAGCGCTGGTTGCTTGAAGAGTTGAATCAGGTGCTCGATCACCGTGATCAAGTGCAGACACATGCCCATGTTCACGCAGTTCAGCCCAATGTTCACCTGGCTGGAGCACTTCATGCATGAGCCCCTTGTGTTACCCAAACGCCGCCCGATGAGTATCAATATTTTGGACGATGACGATGGTGATGACCCGATTTTGAGCGTGGTCAACATCGTTGATGTGTTCCTTGTGATCATCGCCGTGCTACTGATTGCGGTGATCGAGAACCCGCTGAACCCCTTTGCCACACAGGATGTCATCGTCATCAAAAACCCAGGCAAGGCTGACATGGGCATGGTGGTCAAAGAGGGCAAAGAACTCAAAGAATACAAATCGTCGGGGCAAATTGGTGAGGGCCAGGGAGACAAGGCGGGCACCGCTTACCGGCTCAAAAACGGCTCCATGGTGTATGTGCCAGAAATAGGCGGTTCCAAATGAACAAATTCGCGTTGTTACCCATTTGCATGTGCCTGACCAGCGCTTGGGCTGCTGACGAAAAAACCCTGAAAGAAGTGACCGTGACTGGCACAGGCACCAGCGAAATTGCCGAGCGGCAGCAGGCAGCCACGCAAAAAATCATCATCGGCAAGGACGAGATTGAAAAAATGGGGGCACTGACCATTGGCGACGTGCTGGGTAAGCTGCCCGGTGTAGATGCCAGCACCACCGGCAACACTGGCACGATGGCTGTGCGCTCGCGCGGCATGGTGCGCGACTCGGTGCAGATGATGATCGACGGCGAAAAGGTTCACGGCAACGTGTCGGGGGTGCAAAGCATCGTCGGGCGGTTGTCATCCACTGAGCTCAAACAGGTGGAGATCAGCCGGGGCTCGTCTGCCGAAGTGGGTGGCAGCTCAGCCCTCACGGTGAATCTGGTGCTGAACAAACCGTTGGCCAAAGACTCCACGGCCATCAAAGTAGTGGCAGGTTTTCGTGACAACCGCCCGGTGCTACAAACCACCTACACCAAGGGCGGTGGCGACAAGGAGTTTTCGTGGTTGGTACCGATCAACATCAATCACCAGGATGTGCCGATTGAGCGCTGGGTCAATCGGCGCGATAGCACTGGAGTTTGGCAAGACGACCACGACCAGGGCATCAATGTAGCCAACAGCGCATCGGTTTCGCCGCGCATGACCTGGAAATCGGGCATGAACAGTTTTACCTTGCAACCCATGCTGTTTCACTCGACAGGCCGCGCTGAAAATACCTCGCAGCGCATGGACAGCGCCATTCCCGCCAACAGCAGCACGCGGCTGGACAACGATGCCAGCCGCAGCGATTTTGCCCGCATGCGCGCCGATACTGAGGTGTATAGCAAGGGCATCAAGTACACCAGCCGGGTGGCGGTGTCTGGCTTTGACCGCAGCACCGACACCTGGCGCAATGGCCTGACCACCGGCGGGCTGAGCACCTCAAGTGTGGAGCGAGTTCAAAGTTTGACCCGTGACCAAAACGCGGCCTTTCGCATGGATGGCAGCAGCGGTCTGCACGTGCTGGCGGGCAATATTGAAGTCATGGCGCATCAACGCGATGAAAGCCAACGCAACAGCAGTCTGGGCATTAACGAAACCCATACCTCATGGGATCAGCAGTGGACAGGCTGGGTACAAGACGAATGGAGCCCCAGCGGTGCCCTGACACTCACCACCGGCCTGCGCAGTGAAGCCATTCGCTATGCGGTAGATGGTGCAGAGCAAAGTCACCAGGGGCTGTTGCCTTCGGTTGCGCTGCGCTGGGAGCCTGCGGCGCAATGGATGCTGCGCACTTCATTGGGGGCAGGTATCAAACCCCCGCAACTGGCCGAGGTGACCAATCAGCAGGTGTTGAGTGTCAGCGCCAATACACCGCTGGAGCCAGACCGCAGGGGCAACCCGGCGCTGCGGCCTGAGCGCAGTATGAATTTCGAGCTTGCGCTGGAGCGCTACCTGCCCAATGAAGCAGGTGTATTTGGCGCTAACGTGTACCTGCGCCATACGGATGACTTTACTGAACGGCGCGTTTTGCTTGAAGGCACGCGCTGGGTAGATCGGCCCTACAACGAGGGTTTTGCCCGCCACTGGGGGCTGGAGTTGGACGGCAAGTTGCGCACCGATAATTTTGGCTGGCGAGGGGCCACCTTTAGAGCGCATCTGACGATGCCGCGCAGTGCCGTGAATGATGTGCGCTTGGGGCTGACCCGTGATGCCCGCGAGCAACCACGCTACATTTTGAGCGCCGGTTTTGATCAGACCCAGGCGACCATGAGCTACGGGGTGTCCATGCTATACAGCGATGCGGTGCAGACTCAGGTGGCTGGTGAGCAGACTTTTGAAACCCAAAGCCGCGCGGTGTTTGATGTCTATACCCTGCACAAAATCAACGCCCAGTTCAACCTGCGTTTATCGGTGCAAAACCTGTTTGCAACAGAAACTCAGCGACAGATGTCGGCCTTTGCGTCACCTGCGATGTGGTCTCTGGGCTCCACTGACAACGGGGTACGCGTGGCCTTGGTTTCGCTAGAAGGCAAGTGGTGAGAAACATCAGCATCCAACAGCGCCACTTGCTGATTGCCAGCTTTGTAGTGCTGTTTCACGCTGGGGCGCTATGGGCTTTGCAGTCGGGTTTGCTCAGGCGGGCGCTTGAGTCGGTGGTGCCGGTGGAAATTCTCAGTGAATGGGTTGAACTACCGCGCCCCAAAACCGAGCCCCCTGCGACTGCGCCCAAGCCGGTGCAGCAGCCGATGCTGCAAAAAGTGGCCAACTTGCCGCCGCCACCGATGCCCATCGCCATAGCTGACCCAACGCCAGAACCCACCGCACCAGTTGGTGTGGTCACTGCCCCTGTGGCACTGCCTCCCATTGCTACTCCGGTGGCGGCCAAGCCGATACCTGCCGCGCCACCGCAAGTGGTGCTGCCGTCCAGCGATGCTGATTACCTACAAAACAGCAAGCCGATTTATCCGGTCAACAGCAAGCGACTGGGTGAGCAGGGCAAGGTCATTGTGCGGGTCTTGATTGGGGTTGATGGTCTGGCACAAAAAGCTGAAATCCGCAGTTCCAGCGGCTATGACCGGCTGGATCAGGCGGCACTTACCACTGTGCAAAGTTGGCGATACGTGCCCGGCAAGCGCGGCGGCATAGCCGAAGCCATGTGGTTCAACGTGCCCATTAGTTATGTTTTGGAGTAAATTTTTATGAATTCAGAATCTGGTTTGATTTCTCTTTGGACTCAAGGTGACATGGTCACCCGGTTTGTGGCGGTATTGCTGTTGATCATGTCATTGGCAAGCTGGATGGTGATCGTGATTAAGTTGCTGGGCTTGCGCCAGGCGGCCAAAAATGCGAAAACGACCGAAGTCTTTTGGTTGGCCCGTGACTTCGAGGACGGTCTGAACAAACTCGGCGGTGATGCCAACAACCCGTTCCGCAAACTTGCCGTGGCGGGCTTTGAGGCTGATGCGCACCTGCAACCGCAAGATCACAAGTCGCACCTGAAAGACTCGCTGGATTTGAACGACTGGGTCACACGTTGCCTGCGCAGTGCCATTGATGAATCCACCGCCCAATTGCAGTCCGGCCTGGCGATTCTGGCCTCGGTGGGCTCCACCGCGCCATTTGTTGGCTTGTTTGGCACGGTCTGGGGCATCTACCACGCGCTGCTGGCCATTGGCATGTCGGGCCAATCGACCATCGACAAAGTGGCCGGGCCCATTGGCGAGGCGCTGATCATGACCGCGCTGGGCCTGGCGGTGGCGATACCCGCTGTGCTGGGCTACAACGCTCTGGTGCGCGGCAACAAGGGCGTGATTGCCAAACTCAACCGCTTTGCCTATGACCTGCACGCGCTGTTTGTCACGGGTTCGCGCGTCGGCTCCAACGGTGCCTTCAACAGTAGCAAAGTGCTACCCATCAAAAAGGCATAACCATCATGTCTTTCGGAACACAAGACGACAACGACGATGTGATGAACGAGATCAACATGACCCCACTGGTGGATGTGATGCTGGTGTTACTCATCATCTTCATCATTACCGTGCCGGTGATGAAACACGCTGTCAAGATCGACCTACCGCGCGCCACCAGCCAGCCGCAAGATGCCAAGCCAGAGACGATCCGGCTGAGCGTGGCCGCCAACGGGCAGTACTTCTGGAATGAGTCGCCCGTGGCTGAGGCTGACTTGGCGCCACTGCTAGGTGCAGAGTCCATCAAACAGCCGCAGCCCGAGTTGCATATTCGGGGTGATAAGGCGGTGCGCTATGAACATGTGGCTCTCCTGATGACGGCGGCACGGCAGGCGGGCTTGAAGAAGATTGGTTTTGTAACTGATCCAGCAAATTGAATATCCAAAAGGAATGACGGCTGAGCGGTCACTTTGGACAAGGTATGTCGCAAAGACGACTTTGGGGCGTAGACGCGTTGACCTTGAAGTCTGAAGTGGCAACAGACGACTATTGATCAACCCAATTGCCCATCTCACAAACCCAAGCCAAACCATACAACTTTGGGCCGTTAAGCTAACTAGACAGGCATAAATCAGAAACTTTTAAAGCCAGCCGAGTTAATTGTTCTGTTTAACTAACCTGCCTCTGACGTGGATCCCAGAGTCCGCACTTGTCGTGGCCAACCGCTGAACGCCGCGTCGGGAAAAAGTTATGGGCACGAAGGATTCGAGGTCATAGTCAATAGTGTGGGTATGAAGTGGGCATGCTCTATCGCTGCCGATTGTCGCTGACCGCGTGTGGCACGGCTCAGCCTCATAGCGGTCTGGCTATTTGTTGTGAAGCTGAAATTGCGAGGTTCGCAATCGCCAATACGTATGGGCCGCTACGGAGAAGTTCCGTTGCAATAGGGAATGACTGAAAAGGAGCGGCAACCATTGCGGTGTTGACTTTCCGAAGGACTCCTAACGCGGCACTACCGAAGTCCGCGAAGCTGAACTGAAAGTCAACAATGGGCACCAAGTTGTCCGCGGGCGGTCTTTGGCGTGTGACTGTTGTCTCAGTTTGTTGGGTCAGGGCGAGAAAGTTGAT
>CAIYNH010000160.1 GCA_903927495.1 uncultured beta proteobacterium | reverse complement strand
GCCGCGCGATGTGCGCCGGGTCGCCAACTTCATTAGTCGGGTCAGACTGGTACGTGCCAGTGAAGTCGCCAAGACCAAGACAACGGCCGCCCCAGTGGCTAAACCCGCGGTTGCTGCGTCTGCGGCGGCGGTGAAGTAAAGGCGCGCACGATGGCAATCTCCTTAAAATTTAAATTCAATCTGAAAGACAGCTTGACCGATTTAGCAGATCAGTTTCGCAATCTTGATACCCGTAACCCTTCCAGTTGGCCGATGTTGCCTCGCTATTCGGTGTTTGTTGGGTTGACTCTGGCTTGCGTTGTCGGGTTGTGGTTTGCCTGGCTCAGTGATACCGAGGGTGAACTGACGACAGCGCATGCCAGCGAGGAAAAGCTGCGCGAAGAATTCACGCTCAAGTTGGGTAAGGCGGTGAATCTTGAGGCGCTCAAGAAACAGCGTGAGCAGGTTCAGCAGTACGTGACCCAGCTTGAAAAACAACTACCCAGCAAAGCTGAAATGGATGCGCTGCTGTCTGACATCAACCAGGCCGGCTTGGGGCGCAGTTTGCAGTTTGACCTGTTTCGCCCCGGACAAGTGGTTGTGAAAGATTATTACGCTGAACTCCCCATTGCCTTGCGCGTGTCCGGGCGGTACCACGATATGGGGTCTTTTGCTGCAGATATTGCCAACTTGTCGCGCATTGTGACGCTCAACAATATCTCGATTCAGCCGGGACGGGATAACACACTGGCCATGGATGCAACCGCCAAAACCTTTCGCTATCTGGATGTTGACGAGATCAATGCACAGCGCAAAGCGACTGAAAAACCAGTCAAAAAACCATGATGTGGCATAAATTTATTGCCGTTGTTGTCCTGGCATTGTTGCTCAGCGCTTGTGCTTCTGACTCTGAGGGTGAGTTACGCCAATGGATGACTGAACAAAGGACAGGTCTGCACCCCAAGGTGATGCCAATTGCCGAACCCAAGCAGTTCAAGCCCGAAACCTATTCACAGATCACCCAGGTTGAGCCTTTCAGTAGCCAAAAACTGAGCCAGGCGCTGAAAAAAGATTCATCCCAGGCTGCTTCCAACGGGGCCCTCATCGCCCCAGAATTGGCGCGTCGAAAAGAGCCACTGGAAGAGTTTCCGCTGGACTCCATGACGATGGTCGGAAGTCTGACCAAAGCCGGGTTGCCGGTGGCTCTGGTCATGGTCGGCAAGCTGCTTTATCAGGTGCGACCTGGCGAGCATTTGGGCCACAACTATGGTCGGGTCATGAAGCTGACTGAGACTGAGGTCTCCCTGCGCGAAATCGTGCAAGACGCAGCAGGTGAATGGATTGAACGCACGGCAACTTTGCAGTTGCAAGAGAGGTCTAAATGATTAAACACAATACCTGGTTGACAAGCCCTCTTTGGCAGCAGATTTGGGTTGGCATGGGGCTGGTGTTGGCCTCCGTGCTGGCCCACGCTCAAGTGGCAATTGAATCGGTAACTGGCTCAGTGCAAGGCGGTGTCGAAGTTGTCAAGATCGACCTGAATCAGGCTCTGGCCGCAGTACCCGCAGGTTTTTCGATCCAGTCACCCGCCAGAATCGCGCTCGATTTTCCTGATGTAGTGAGTGCCATGGGCCGCTCCAACATCGAAGTCAACCAGGGCAACCTGAAGTCGATCAGCGTGGTTCAGGCGGGTAGCCGCACTCGGGTGGTGCTGAACCTGAAGCAATCCACTCCCTACAAGACGCAGTTGAACGGCAAGACCTTGCTGGTGGTGCTGGAGGCGATTGCCGGGGGTACATCCGCTGCCCCAACAGCGGCCACAGCGCAGGTGTTTGCTGAAAACCTGAGCCGTGACACCTTGCCCCTGCGTGACCTGGATTTTCGCCGTGGCGAAGAGGGCTCAGGTCGGGTCGTGGTGGCACTGCCCAACAACCAGGTTGGCGTGGACATTCGCCAGCAAGGTCAGACACTGGTCGTTGAGTTTATGAAAACCACGCTTCCTGAGGGACTGCGAAGGCGTCTGGACGTGGCTGATTTTGGTACACCTATTAAGACAGTCTCAACCTTTCAGGTGGGTGACCGGGTGCGCATGGTGATTGAGCCACAAGGCCTGTGGGCGCACAGTGCCTACCAAAGCGATGAGCAATTTGTGGTCGAGGTCAAGCCGGTCAAGGTTGATCCCTCCAAACTCACCCAGGGCGTTGGTTACAACGGACAAAAACTGTCCTTGAATTTTCAGAACATCGAAGTGCGTTCGCTCCTGCAAGTGATTGCCGACTTCACCAACTTCAACGTTATTACCTCCGATTCGGTGAACGGTACGGTGACCCTGCGCTTGCAAGATGTGCCCTGGGATCAGGCGCTTGACATCATTTTGCAGTCCAAGGGCCTGGGCATGCGCAAAATTGGCAACGTGCTCTGGGTTGCACCCAAAGACGAGATCAACTCTAAGGAAAAAATAGACCTTGAATCTGCTGCGGCATTGCAAAACCTGGAGCCCCTGCGAACTCAGTCGTTTCAGATGAATTACACCAAGGCCGCTGAGGTAGCGGCCCAGTTGACGGCAACCGGTGGTGGCACGGGCGCTGCTGCCAGCAGCTCGCGGCTGCTCAGTTCGCGTGGCAGCGTGATCTCTGAAGCCCGCACCAATCAGCTGTTTGTGACCGATATTCCGTCCAAGCTCGAACAAGTCCAGCAACTCATTGCCAAGCTTGACATTCCGGTGCGCCAGGTATTGATCGAAGCCCGCATCGTTGAAGCCTCAGACACATTTGGCAAGTCGCTGGGGGTGAAATTGGGTGGGGCTGATTTGCGGGCCCAGCAGGGCGGTGATGGTGGCTACTCGGTCGGCGGTGGCAACCGAGTGGCTTTCGGCAGCACTTATTCTGATGCAGTTGCCAGCAGCGGGGCCGGCGGCACAGTTGGGATGACAAACAATTTTGTCAACCTGCCTGCGATTGGTCAAAACGGCTATAACCCGGCAAGTTTTGCATTGTCCATCTTCAGTTCTGCGGCTAATCGCTTTTTGAACCTGGAACTCTCTGCACTCGAAGCCGATGGCAAAGGCAAGGTCGTATCTAGCCCGCGCGTGGTCACCGCTGACCAGATCAAAGCCTTGATCGAGCAGGGCACCGAGTTGCCTTATCAGGTGGCATCCTCCAGCGGTGCCACATCCATTGCCTTCAGAAAAGCCAATCTGAAGCTGGAAGTGACACCACAAATTACCCCTGAAGGCAACATCATTTTGTCACTGGATGTCAACAAAGACACCGTTGGCCAATCCACCGCTGCTGGTTTTGCGATCAACACCAAACACATTCAGACCCAGGTGCTGGTCGAGAACGGTGGCACGGTTGTGATCGGCGGTATTTTTGAGATGACCGAAACCGACAGCGAGACCAAAGTGCCCGTTTTGGGTGATATACCCGGCATTGGCAATTTGTTCAAGAGCCGCAGCAGAACGTCCAACAAGCAGGAAATGTTGGTCTTCATCACGCCCAAGGTGGTGGCTGACAAGGCTGCGCGGTAGTCAGGTGAGTTATTGTGAGTTTTATACTGTTTGCTCCCGAAAATATAGCGTGCTACGCATGATTGACGGGTTCTATAGATGAATTTTGTATTATTTCAGAACGGCTCTGTCGGCCCGACCCGGTTCTGGATGGGATTAACTAGGGATATCAAAATGCGTTTTTCTACCCACTTAATGGCGATTTTCTTGGCCATATCGTTAACTGCCTGCGGCGGCGGCGGCGGCAGTGATGGTACCCCGTTGACCGGTTCAGCCACCGCTACCACATTAGCTGCAGTTACCACAACGACCGCCACAATCACCACAACGACGGTCGTAAGCACATCAGCTTTGCGAACAGATGCGCCAACGGATGCAACTCATCTG
>CAIYNH010000159.1 GCA_903927495.1 uncultured beta proteobacterium | reverse complement strand
CTGCGGTTCATCTTGCCTGCTGCGTCACTGAAGATGCGCAGTTTCAGGATTTTGGCAAGCAATTTGTCACTTTGCACAGTGCTGTCGCCGCGCTCAGCGCACAGCAACACCAGCAGCCCAGCCTCAATCTGCCCGACCACCGTACCCGCAATCGTGACATGCGCCTGGCTGACACGTTGCAACACGGCAATCATGGAGCCGACCCATCAAAATCGAATGAACTGAAGCCGGCGTGGCCATTAACAAATTCGAAGTGGCTGTAACTCATTGGGGTTTGGCAGAAGTCATGAAATTAAGCAATGAAAACTTGTGAGTGCAGGTGCCTGCTGCGAGTCAGTGTGATCAACCCAAAGTGACCCGGGCAAACTTGCGTTTGCCAACCTGCAGGACGTAGGTGCCGGCACCGAGTTTCAGGCCTTTATCACTCACCACGCTGGAGTCCACGCGTACACCACCACCGTCAATCAAACGATTGCCTTCGCCGGCAGAAGCCGCCAAACCCGCCAGCTTGAGCAGTGCCCCAATCCCAAGTGCAACACCACCCTCGCCCAGTGGCAGGTTCAATTCAGCAATTTCGTCGGGCACGCCGCCGCGGGAGCGGTTGATGAAATCTTGCTCGGCCGCGCCAGCTGCGGCCTTGGAGTGAAAACGTGTTGTGATTTCTTTGGCCAGCGCCACTTTGGCCTCCTTGGGGTTGCGCCCGGCTTGCACTTCCGACTTGAGCGCAGCAATGGCGGCCTCGCTTTGAAAGCTGAGCAGCGTGTACCAGCGCCACATCAGCACATCAGAAATGCTCAAAACCTTGGCAAACATGGTGTTGGCATCCTCGCTGATGCCAATGTAGTTGCCCTTGCTTTTGGACATTTTTTCGATCCCGTCCAAGCCCTCAAGCAACGGCATGGTCAAAATGCACTGCGGCTCCTGCCCATATTCAGCTTGCAGGTGGCGCCCCACCAGCAAGTTAAATTTTTGGTCAGTTCCGCCCAGTTCCAGGTCACTCTTGAGCGCGACTGAGTCATAGCCCTGCATCAGCGGGTACAGAAACTCATGCACGCTGATCGGCGTACCGGACTGGAACCGGTCATGAAAATCGTTGCGCTCCATCATGCGCGCCACTGTGTAGCGTGCTGCCAGTTGAATCATGCCACGCGACCCCAAGGCATCGCCCCACTCGCTGTTGTAGCGAATCTCGGTCTTGGCCGGATCCAGGACCATTGAAGCCTGTCGATAGTAGGTTTGGGCATTGACCTCGATTTGCTCACGGCTCAGTGGTGGGCGTGTGCTGTTGCGCCCCGACGGGTCCCCAATCAAAGTGGTGAAGTCACCGATCAAAAAAATCACGGTGTGACCCAGATCCTGCAACTGACGCATTTTGTTGAGCACCACCGTGTGACCAATGTGGATGTCGGGGGCAGTTGGATCGAGTCCCAGTTTGATGCGCAGCGGAGTTCCGGTGGCTTCTGAACGAGCCAGCTTTTTCAGCCAGTCATCTTGCGGAATCAGTTCTTCGCAGCCGCGCAGTGTCACGGCCAGTGCCTCCTTGACACGATCGGTTACAAGCGATGCAGGGGTTGGGGAAAGTGTCATAAGGGTTTTTCTGGATGCGCCCGGCTGGGCCTGGTTTATACTCGAAAGTAGTTTCTCCGCCTGATTTTAAGTGCCGCATTCGTCGCGCTTTCTTCCCGGGTATCGCATAAATACAACACACTCGTTCTGGATTCAGTTTTGATCAATCAATTTATAGCAAGTGGACAAGAAGGTTTGAACACTGTTTCGCGTCTGCTGGCGCAATACCCCCACCGTGTCACAGCCCTCGTCGCGGCAATGCTGCTGGCTGGCGCAGGTGGTGCCTTTGCTGTGGCATCGCTGGCACCTGATGCCGCTGATTTGCCAATGCGTCAGATCATTGAAACGGTACCAACACTGGCTCTGCCAGGTGCTAATAGCGATACAAGTCCTGCCCCCCTGGTGCTATACCGCACCGACGTGACCCGCGCCAGTGACACGGCCGACACCCTGCTCAAACGCCTGGGCGTGGATGATGTCGAAGCCGCAAACTACCTGCGCGGTGATGTCACAGTGCAGAGAATATTGCTCGGCCGAAGCGGTCGTCAGGTAACTGTCGAAGCCTTGGACAATCAGCGCCTGAATAAACTCACCGCGCGCTGGAGCGCTGACACCGACGGTCAGTTCAAACGTCTGGTGATTGAGCGCGGCGAGAAGGGTTTTAGCTCACACCTCGAGACCGCAGCCTTGACAGCCTCAACCCGTTTGGCCGGTGGCGTGATTCAAAGCTCGCTGTTTGCCGCCACTGACGAAGCCAAAATTCCAGATGCCGTGGCGACCCAGGTAGCCGAGATTTTCTCTGGCGACATCGACTTTCACCGCGCCCTGCGCAAAGGTGACCGTTTTTCTGTGGTCTATGAAACTCTCGAGGCTGACGGCGAACCAGTGCGCGCTGGTCGTGTGTTGAGCGCCGAGTTTGTCAACAAAGGCAAGACCTACCAGGCCATGTGGTTTCAGGAGCCTGTCGCCAATCAGCCGGCAGGTGCTACACCCCAAGCCGGCACCCCCAGCAGCAAGGGCGGTTACTACACGCTAGACGGCCAAAGCCTGCGCCGGGCATTTTTAGCCTCTCCCATGGCCTTTTCGCGCATCACCAGTGGCTTCAAGATGCGACTGCATCCAATTTTGCAAACCATGCGGGCCCATTTGGGTATTGACTATGGTGCCCCCACAGGCACCGCAGTGCGTAGCGTGGGAGACGGCGTGGTCGACTTTGCCGGTAAACAAAATGGCTTTGGAAACGTAATTTTCGTCAAACACAATGCCAGAAACACCACCGTGTATGCCCACTTGAGTCGCATCGACGTGCGCAAGGGTCAATCCATTAGCCAAAGTCAAAACATCGGCGCAGTCGGCTCCACTGGGTGGGCTACCGGCCCCCACTTGCACTTCGAATTTCGCGTCAACGGTCAGCACATGGACCCATTGACCCTGGCTCGGCAAAGTGAAGCCGTCCCGGTCACCGCTGCAGCCAAGCCGGCCTTTGACCGCTACGCCGCGCAAACCAGAGTTGCCTTGCTGGCTGCCAGCAGCATGCAAACTGCGAGCGCCCAATAAGCCCACGCAGTCAACCCAGCGTCATGCCGGAGTACTACATCGGCCTGATGTCGGGAACCTCACTCGACGGTGTTGATGGTGTACTGATCAAGCTCGAAGCCGATCGATTAAGCGTATTGACACACGCCAGCGCACCGCTCGCATTGCCTTTGACTGCCGAATTGCTGGCACTCAATCAGCCTGGCCCCAACGAATTGCATCGTGCCGCACTGGCAGCCAATGCCCTGATGCGGGTCTATGCGAAGGTGGTCAAGGAGTTGTTGTCGAGCGCGTCGCTAAACCCCAAGCAGGTCCTTGCCATCGGTGCGCACGGGCAAACCGTTCGCCACCAACCTCAGCTGCACGACGACACCGGCTACACCCTGCAATTGGCCAACCCAGCGCTGCTGGCGGAGTTGACTGGCATTGATGTAGTGGCTGACTTCCGAAGTCGAGATGTCGCAGCGGGCGGCCAAGGTGCGCCACTGGTGCCGGTTTTTCATCAAGCCGTATTTGGTCACTCAGGCCAAACCATAGCGGTTCTCAATATCGGCGGCATGGCCAACCTGACCGTGATCGGCCCGAACTTGACCCAAGACGTACTGGGCTTTGACTGCGGTCCGGGCAATGTGCTGATGGATGCCTGGTGTCTGCGCCATCTGGGGCAGGCCTTTGATGTCTATGGCCATTGGGCTGCTGCCGGCCGGGTGCAGTCAGATTTACTCAATGCCATGCTCTCTGAGCCGTTCTTTGCCTTGGCACCACCCAAGAGCACGGGACGTGATTTATTCAATTCAAAATGGCTGGCAGAAAAACTCGCCGGGTTTCCCGATTTGACCCCAATCGATGTCCAAGCTACCTTAACGGAATTAACCGCTAACGCTTGTGCAGCTTGTGTAAGGCACTACGCAATAGATAGCAAAAAACTGATCGTCTGTGGTGGTGGTGCGTTCAATGCAAATTTGCTGCAGCGTATGCAAATGCTGCTTCCAGGTGTTTCAGTAGAAAACTCTGAAGCACACGGGCTGCCAGCACTTCAAGTGGAGGCCGCCGCCTTCGCCTGGCTGGCCGGCAAAGCCATGCGGCGTGAAGCACTCCATTTGGAACCTATCACAGGCAGCCGGGGTCAACGCATCCTGGGTGCGATTTACCCAGCCTGAGTTGGTTCAGGTTGAAAAGCTTGAGCCACAGCCACAGGTGGTCGTGGCATTCGGGTTTTTAATGACAAACTGAGCGCCCTGCAGGTCTTCTTTGTAGTCGATTTCAGCCCCAACCAAATACTGGTAACTCATGGCATCAATCAGCAAGGACACCCCATTCTTGGACATGGTGGTGTCATCTTCATTGGTAATTTCATCAAACGTAAAACCATACTGAAAACCGGAACAGCCACCACCCTGCACGAACACGCGCAGTTTCAGGTCAGGGTTACCTTCTTCAGCAATCAGGTCAGCGACCTTGGCCGCTGCACTGTCTGTAAACAGGATCGGGGCAGGCATCTCGGTCTGAATATCTTCGGCCACAGCACTCATGAATTTCTCCGTAAATTTGAATTCGACGAATAGTACAGTAATTCAATCAAGAATTAAACTACTGGTTATTTGCCGCTAGTTTCAGTGTGGGTTTTTCTTCGGCTTCTAACTTGGGGCACAAACGCCCGTCAACCAAAGCACCCTGGTGCATCTCCAGCGCCTTGTAAATCACATCGCCATTAATACGCGCTTTGGGTTGCAACTCGAGCATCACGCGCGCGTGCACCGGGCCGTTCACCGTGCCATTCAAAATAATATGGTCGGCTTGCACTTCACCCGTTACCGATGCAGTCTCGGAGATCACCAAAATGCTCGGGCGTTCAGGCGAACCCAGAATATTGCCTTTTAGGCTGCCATCCAGCCGCAGCCCATCGGCAAAGGTGAAATGACCTTCAAGCTGGCAGTCCTGCGCTATCAGGCTTTTGATGGCGGGTTGTTTTTTCTTGTTGAACATGACGAGAAACTCCTGAAAAAGAATCATAAACGTGCAATCGATCAGAGCTTGACGCTCTGAGCCACCTTGGTTACCGTGCCTTCCAGCACTTTGGCAGTCAAGCCCTTCACCACAACTTGCGCCGGGGGCCGATAAACACCCTGCAATCGACCGTATTGTTTGAGTTTAAAGCTCATGGCACCTTGAGGCAAATTGGCTGACCAGGGCTTACCGCCTTGCAGGCCGGTAAATGTCAACTCCAACTGAGCACTGAATTCTGCCGGATTTTTCACCGCCTGAATCACCAGCACCTGCCACTGAAGCTCGCCTGTCTTGAGCAGTTCCGCTTGTAAGCCACGAATCGCCAAACCGGAACCGCCAGAGGCGGGAATGAGTTGCTCAAAAAAACCAAGATCATCTTTAAGACGCTGATTTTCAGCGGCCAGTTGCTGGTTGATCGAGGCGAGTCTTTCTTTCGCTACTTTTTCAGTGGTCAGAAGAGTATCAGCCGTATTGGCAATCGACTGGGCCTTGTTGCGTGCCTCTTTCAAAGAGGCTACTTCAGCGTGCAAGGCCTCATTTTCAAGGTTCACATGCTGCAACTGCTCTTTGGTGCCGCGATCCAGACCCGCAATGTCTTTTCCAAACTCAAATGCCCACAGCGCAATAGCGGCACAAAAACCAAACACGATGGCAATAAATGCCCAGCGCAATGGCCAAGGCAGTGCGCTGTGTACCGCCATCCGCGGTGCACTGACGGTCAAACGGCGAATTAATAAACGCAGTCGCATGACAGCATTCGCAAACCCAACATGCAAACAGCCGCCAGAACCTGGATTCGGGCGGCTGCTGTACTTGAGTGCGAAAAATTAACGCTTGCTGAACTGCTTGCGACGGCGAGCACCGTGCAAACCGACCTTCTTACGTTCAACTTCACGGGCATCGCGGGTCACAAAGCCGGCTTTGCTCAACTCAGGCTTGAGCGTTGCGTCGTAGTCGATCAGGGCACGGGT
>CAIYNH010000158.1 GCA_903927495.1 uncultured beta proteobacterium | reverse complement strand
GCACGTCGACAAGCACCTTGAGGTTTTTGTCCAAAGCTACGGCTTATGGGTTTATGCCCTTTTATTTTTGATTATTTTTGTCGAAACCGGCGTGGTCGTGATGCCGTTTTTGCCAGGCGACTCACTGCTGTTTGTCGTGGGAGCCATGTGCGGTGTCGGGTTGATGAGTTATCCGCTGTCGGTGGCTTTGTTGCTGTCGGCTGCCATTTTGGGGAATCAGTCCAATTACAGCATCGGGCACTACTTTGGCCCCAAAGTATTTGCCTGGGAAGATTCACGCTGGTTCAATAAAAAAGCCTTCAATCAAGCCCATGACTTTTACGAAAAATACGGCGGTATCACCATCGTTGCGGCCCGTTTTATGCCGTTTTTGCGTACTTTTGCACCCTTTGTAGCGGGTGTGGCTCAGATGACGCGCAGTCGTTTTTCCTTATTTGATGTCAGTGGTGGTGCCTTGTGGGTGGGTGGAATCGTCACGATTGGATATTTCTTTGGCAATATTCCCTGGATCAAGCTGAATCTGGACAAACTGATCTGGGCGATGATTCTGATACCCGGCCTGATCGTCATCTTTGGGGCTTGGAAGGGACGTAATAAGGCGGCTTAGGCATTGATGTTTCTATTTCCGCAGCCCTTAGAATAAAACTCTTTCTGAGAGCGCGAGCTTGCGTTTGCTGCATGTGAATGAAACCATTCACCCACTTGAAAGCCCCAGCCATGTCAACACTGTCCCAAGATGAACTTAAAACCCTGGTCGGGCAAGCCGCACTGAAATATGTCGTGCCCGGAGAAATTTTGGGTGTGGGTACGGGGTCTACGGTGAATAAATTTATTGATGCGCTGGCCAGCATCAAGGACCAGATCACGGGCGCAGTGTCGAGTTCATTGGCCAGCACACAGCGACTGCAGGCCCTTGGGATCAAGGTCTTTGACTGCAATGAGGTAACCGAGTTAGCGGTCTATATTGATGGTGCCGATGAGATTGACCATCAGGGCAACATGATCAAAGGGGGGGGCGCGGCCTTGACCCGGGAAAAAATTGTGGCGGCGCAATCGCGTCAGTTTGTCTGCATCGCCGATGCCTCCAAATTGGTGCAATGTCTGGGTAAATTCCCTTTGCCAGTAGAAGTCATTCCGATGGCTATCCAGCGCGTCACCCGCCAGTTCAAGGCCATGGGCGCGATCGCGGTGCTGCGCCAGAAAGATGGTCAACCGGTGTTAACGGATAACGGTCAACAGATTCTGGATGTAAGCGGATTGCAGATCACGGATCCGCTGGCTTTTGAGTCACAGGTGAGTCAATGGCCTGGGGTTGTAACTATTGGTGTATTTGCTTACCAAAAGGCGCAAGTTTGCCTGCTAGCGACAGCAGATGGGGTCAAGACACTAAGGTTTCAAGGGTAAACCCGAGCCACTCACAGGGGTCATGAGTGGCAGATCGAAGGCATACTCAGCGAAATAATTTTTTCTTATCTTGAACACCCAGGAGTATTCATGAGTCAACAAACCAAGTTTCTTTTGAACGAAAACCAGATGCCAAAGTTCTGGTACAACCTGCAGGCTGATTTGCCCAAACCGATGCCGGCGGTGTTGCACCCTGGCACGATGCAGCCGGTGGGGCCTGACGATTTGGCACCCCTGTTTCCGATGGCACTGATCATGCAAGAGGTCAGCCAGGAGCGCGAGATCGAGATTCCAGAGCCGGTGCGTGATGTCTATCGCCTGTGGCGTCCGGCACCACTGTTTCGGGCTCACCGCTTGGAAAAAGCGCTGGGTACACCGGCCAAAATTTATTACAAATACGAAGGTGGCAGTCCCGCCGGCAGCCACAAGCCCAACACCGCTGTGCCGCAAGCCTTTTTTAACAAGGAGGCAGGTGTCAAGCGCTTGGTGACTGAGACCGGTGCCGGTCAATGGGGCACCTCGCTGGCTTTTGCGGGTTCGCTCTACGGTCTGGAGGTCGAGGTGTTTCAGGTGCGGGTCTCCTATGACCAAAAACCTTACCGTCGGGCCGTGATGGAAACTTACGGTGCGCGCTGTGTGGCTTCACCATCGAATGAGACGGTGTACGGTCGCTCGGTACTGGCCAAGAACCCGGACCATCCGGGCAGTCTGGGCATCGCAATTTCTGAAGCGGTAGAACTGGCCGTGCAACGCGATGACACCAAATACGCACTGGGCTCGGTGCTGAACCATGTGCTCTTGCATCAGACCGTTATCGGTATTGAAGCCATGGAACAAATGCAAATGGCTGGTGCCTGGCCAGATGTGGTCGTGGGCTGCACCGGCGGTGGCTCAAACTTTGCCGGCATTGCATTTCCATTCATTGGACATGGCCTGCGTGGTGGTGCCAAGCCGCGCATTGTGGCGGTTGAACCAGCCGCTTGCCCGTCGCTCACCCGAGGTCGCTACGCGTACGACTTTGGCGACACCGGTCACATGACTCCGCTCACCAAAATGCACACGCTGGGAAGCCAGTTCACACCGCCCGGCTTTCACGCAGGCGGTCTGCGCTACCACGGTATGGCACCGCTGGTGTCACATGTCAAAGAGCTTGGATTGCTGGAAGCAGTGGCTTACAACCAGGTCGAGTGCTTTGAGGCCGGCGTTATGTTTGCGCGCAATGAAGGCATTGTGCCCGCACCGGAGGCCAATCACGCCGTCAAGGGTGCAATTGAAGAGGCGCTGCGCTGCAAGCGTGAAGGCAAAGCAGAAACTATTCTCTTTAACCTGTGCGGGCACGGCCACTTTGACATGACTGCGTATCAAAAGTACTTTGCCGGTGAACTAACAGACGAGCACTACGACGAAAGCGAATTGGCGATGGCGCTGGCGGGCTTGCCCAGCGTGCCTGAGTAACGAAATCTGCTGATCCGAGAGCGCTGCCGTAATCGCAGCGCTCGGAGACACCAAAATCTTCCGTTTTGTTGTGTATTCAACGGCTGAGGTTGTCGGCCTTTTTGGCGCGTGCCCTGGCTAGCGCTGCTTCGATGATGGCGCGTTTTTTTTCCAATACCACGGGGTCGGTGTGCTGGGAGTGGTGCGCCAGGTCTGACAACTTCAGAACTGCCTTTTCTTCAAGCCGCATAGCATTCTCATGCCCGTCACGCAAGCGTCTAATGCTATAAAATAAATAGCGTTTTCGGGCTTCATCAGCCAACACCTGTGACCATGCATCCCAACCCGTGGCTGAGCCGGAGATGTTTTCAACCTCAATGCAGTCAACCGGGCACGCTGGCAGGCACAGTTCGCAACCGGTGCAGTAGTGCTCGATCACGGTATGCATCAATTTGTTAGCACCCATGATCGCATCGACCGGGCAAGCCTTGATGCACAGGGTGCAGCCGATGCACCAGGCTTCATCAATCCACATCACGCTGCGCGGGGCCTCTTTTCCGTGACTCGGATTGAGAGGCAATGGCACCGTGTGGGTGATAGCTGCAAGCCGCTCAATCCCTTGTTTGCCGCCAGGTGGGCATTGGTTGATGCCGGCTTCGCCGGACTCGATGGCCTGTGCGTAAGCAGCGCAATCTGCGAAGCCGCAGCGGGTGCACTGCGTTTGCGGTAGTGCCGCCAGAATATTGGCGGCCAGGCCAGCCATTATTTGCGTGGTGTGACGCGTCTACCGCCCGCTTTGACCTTAGCTTCAGGCACGCCAAGCTCAGGTAATTCTGCGGGAGTCGCAATTTTGGCTGGTGCCGCTGGTTCGCTTGTTGCCAATACAGATGTTGGCTCAACGGTAGCAGTTGGCAATTCTTCTTTTGCCACTGGGATGTTGACTGGTTCTGCCAGCTTGATCACGTTTTCTATCTCGGCCTTGACGGGTGCTGCTGGCTGCGCCTTGATGGGTGCTTCTGCTATCAGTTTGACTGGTGCTTTGGCTTTGATCGGCGCTGCTGCCTTGGCTTTGGGTGCTGCAGCTTTTTTGACTTTGACAGGCTTAGGAGTGACCACAGCCGGACTTGCTGCCACAATGGCAGTCGGCACAACCGGCACGACTGGCTTTGCTGCCACTGGGGCAGGTGTTTGGACTTGTGGTGCAGCGACAGAGATTGCTGATGCCACTGCTATTTCCTGAGTTGGTTCTGCGACAACCGGTTGGTACTTCAGCATAAAGGCCTTGACTTCGGGGTACACCACTTCGCGCCAACGTCGACCGGCAAAAATACCGTAGTGTCCGGCGCCTGGAACTTCCAAATGGCGTTGGTTGGCTGCGTCAACACCACTGCAAATGGTATGTACGGCTGCTGTCTGCCCAGAGCCCGAGATATCGTCAAGCTCACCTTCCACAGAAAACAGTCCGGTTGTTTTGATGTCTTGTGGACGTACACGTTCCACTTTTCCATCCTCATTTTTTACATCCCAGGTGCCGTTGACCAGGTTGAATTCCTGAAAAACGGTTTTGATGGTTTCAATGTAGTAATGGGCATCCATATCAAGTACGGCGTTGTACTCGTCATAAAACTTGCGGTGAGTTTCGGCGCTGGAACTGTCGCCTTTGATCAGGTCTTTGAAGTAGTCGTAATGGCTGCGTGCGTGATTGCTGGGGTTCATCGCCACAAAACCTGAATGCTGCAAAAAGCCTGGGTAAACCTTGCGCCCAGCTCCCGGGAAACGGGTTGGAACGCGATAAATCACATTGCTCTCGAACCACTCGATGCTTTTGTTCATGGCCAGGT
>CAIYNH010000157.1 GCA_903927495.1 uncultured beta proteobacterium | reverse complement strand
GCAAGGTGCCTCTCAGCCAGGATGTGAATCCGGCGGTGATTGCCCGCGGCACACCCGGTATGTCGGGTGCTGATTTGGCTAATTTATGCAATGAGGCTGCTTTGATGGCTGCCCGGCGCAATGCGCGCACGGTCGAGATGCAAGACTTCGAGAAGGCCAAAGACAAAATCCTGATGGGTCCTGAGCGTAAGAGTATGGTGATGCCTGAGGGTGAGCGTCGCAACACCGCCTACCACGAGTCAGGTCATGCGTTGATTGGCAAACTGTTGCCTAAGTGTGATCCGGTGCATAAGGTAACAATCATCCCGCGCGGTCGCGCGCTGGGCGTGACGATGAGCTTGCCGGCGCAAGACCGCTACAGCTACGATAAAGACTACATGCTTAACCAGATCAGCATGCTGTTTGGTGGTCGCATTGCTGAAGAAGTTTTCATGAACCAGATGACCACTGGTGCCAGTAACGATTTTGAGCGTGCAACACAAATCGCACGCGACATGGTTATGCGCTATGGCATGACGGCGGCGTTGGGTCCGATGGTATATGCCGAGAATGAGGGTGAGGTGTTTTTGGGCCGATCGGTTACAAAAACAACCAATATGAGCGAAGAGACCATGCAGAAGGTTGATGCTGAGGTGCGGCGAATCATCGACGAACAGTATGCTTTGGCGCGTCGGCTCATTGAAGAGCATAGCGTCAACATGCATGCCTTGGCTCGTGCTTTGCTGGAGTGGGAAACCATTGATAGTGATCAACTTGATGACATCATGGCCGGCAAGGAACCACGTCCACCGAAAGACTGGACTCCGCGTGTCTTTACGCCTGGGTCAGACGGTGGCAGCGGCGGAACTCCGGCCGTCAAAGCAGACACCGCACCAACCACGGCATGAGTTTGTAACTCAGTACGTACGGGGCTTTTGCCCCGTTTCAGTTGGTAAGTACCATGCATTGGCAGACCACCCGATTCCAGATTGATTTGACGCAACCCAAAGTGATGGGCATTGTCAACGTCACGCCCGATTCTTTTTCTGATGGCGGACAGCGTAAATCCGTGCATGAAGTGCTGAAGTATTGTGAAAAGTTGCTTCAGGACGGTGCAGATATTTTGGATATTGGTGGAGAATCTACCCGACCCGGGGCGAAGCCTTTGCCAATGGTTGATGAACTTGAACGCGTGCTCCCGATACTGCGTGAGGCACTCAAGCTGGGCGTACCGGTTTCGGTCGACACCTACAAGCCACAGGTAATGCAAACTGTGCTGGATCTGGGGGCCGATATCATCAACGATATCTGGGCTTTGCGCTGGCAAGATTCAACAGAAACTGGTCAGACCTGGAGCAGTCAAAAGGTGGTTTCGATTCACCCCTCGTGTGGCATATGTGTGATGCACATGCACTTGCAGCCACAAACCATGCAGTTGCAACCGATGCAGGGCGATGTGGTATTGCAAGTACTCTCGTTTTTAGAGCAAGCTACGCAAGAGCTGCTTGCGTTAGGGGTCGATAAGTCTCGAATTGTGGTGGATCCTGGTATTGGATTTGGCAAAACCGTGGCGCAAAATTTTTTACTCCTGTCGTGTCAAAATGAGATTCTTGATATGGGCTACCCAGTGTTGGCTGGCTGGTCACGCAAGTCTTCATTGGCGGGTATGGCTGCACAAGCGGGTCGATCGAGCGCTTTGTCCGCAGATGAGCGACTGGCACCCAGCCTTGCTGCGGCTTTACTCGCGGCCGAGCGAGGTGCTGCTATTTTGCGCGTGCATGATGTCAAGGAAACCGTGCAGGTACTCAATGTACTGAACGCTATAAGATCCCCGTCGAATAATTAGCATCGAATTAATTTCAAGGAATAAATCATGAGCAGGCAATATTTTGGCACCGATGGTATTCGGGGTACGGTTGGTCAGTCACCGATCACACCAGATTTTGTACTGCGACTGGCGCATGCGGTCGGGCGGGTACTGAAGCGCACTGAAGCAAAACCTACAGTGTTAATCGGCAAAGATACCCGCATTTCGGGGTACATGCTGGAGAGCGCACTCGAGAGTGGGTTCAACTCAGCCGGGGTCGAGGTGGTTTTGTTGGGGCCGCTGCCAACCCCCGGTGTGGCCTATTTGACACGTGCCCAGCGCGCATCATTGGGTGTGGTGATTAGCGCAAGCCACAATCCGTTTGATGACAATGGCATCAAATTCTTCAGTGCCCAGGGCACCAAATTGTCGGATGTATGGGAGCACGATGTCGAGGCCACTCTGGAGGAGGCTCCGGTGTGGGTGGATTCCGCAAATTTGGGCAAATCCCACCGATTGGAGGATGCTGCTGGGCGCTATATCGAGTTTTGCAAGAGCACATTCGCCAATAACCTGTCATTAAAGGGGCTGCGCATCGTGGTGGATGCAGCACACGGAGCGGCTTACAACATAGCCCCAAAGGTATTTCATGAGTTGGGTGCAGAAGTGGTGGCAATCGGGTGTGCACCGGATGGCTTGAATATCAACAAGGGCGTAGGTGCCACGCATCCCGAGGCTTTGATTGAGGCGGTCAGGGCGCATCGGGCAGATCTGGGCATCGCACTGGATGGTGATGCAGATCGACTGCAATTGGTGGATGCGCATGGACGCCTGTTCAATGGTGATGAGTTGCTGTATTTGATGGTTGATGACCGCCTTCGTCGCCAGGAGCCGGTTCCTGGTGTGGTGGGGACCTTGATGACCAACATGGCGATTGAGGTGGCGCTGAAGGCGCGCGGTGTGCAATTTGTGCGTGCCAAAGTGGGTGACCGTTATGTGCTGGAGGAGTTGGAGAAAAATCGCTGGCTGCTTGGTGGGGAGGGCTCGGGTCATTTGCTGGCGCTAGATAAACATACCACTGGCGATGGTTTGATTTCGGCCTTGCAGGTGCTACAAACCACAGTGCGCAGTGGCAAAGGACTCGCGGAACTGTTGACTGATATCGCTTTGTTCCCGCAGACCCTGCTCAACATTCGCCTTAAACCAGGTCAGGACTGGAAGACCAGCCCCGGTCTGGATGCCGAGACCCGCGCAGTGGAAGCGGAACTGGGGCAAAACGGACGGGTTCTGATCCGTGCCAGCGGCACAGAGCCACTGGTTCGCGTGATGGTTGAAGCGCGTGATGGAGTTCAGGCCAAAGCTTGTGCGCAGCGCATTGCTCGAACCATCAGTGGCTAAGGCACAGTATGAGTGATCACGTTGATTTAAAGATTTGTCAGGCTGATTATGCTGATCCGCAGCACATGCGCGTCTTGATCGAGATGCTCGATGCATACGCCCGTGACCCAATGGGAGGCTCCAAGCCTTTATCTGATTTTGCGCGAGAAAACTTGCAGCAGGCATTGGCCTCACGGACATTCATGTTCAGCGTGCTGGCGTTTGACAGTTCCCAAAATGACCTTGCTGTTGGATTGATCAATTGCGTTGAAGGTTTTTCGACATTTGCCTGTCAACCACTGGTCAACATACACGATGTGGTGGTTGTCGCATCGCATCGGGGGCACGGCATTGCCGAAGGGATGCTGGCGTTCGTTGAAAGCCTAGCCAAAGCGCGAGGAGCCTGCAAACTTACTCTGGAAGTCCTTTCAGGCAATGCTTCTGCACGCAAACTCTACCAGCGGGTCGGTTTTGACGATTACCGACTCGATCCTGCAACTGGTCAAGCTCAATTTATGCAGAAGTGGTTGTAATCTGTGGACTGGCTCAAAAAACTTCCTGGTTACCAGCGAACGCCTTACGGGATTGAATGGCGGATCTTGCGCAAAATACCAAATGTGCTGATTGTCGGAGCCGTGTTACCTGCATTGCTTTCTGGCTTGGCCCGACTTTTTTTCACCCAGGGAACAGTTGCAGAAGTCGAGCGCCATATTCAGACTTTTGATTACGCCATGATTGGTTTGGCGATGGTGATCTGGACTGCTGCTTTGACGGTCATGATTGGGTGTGTGATCGTTTGGTTGATGAAAGGCCCGGCCTATGTGGCTGACGGGTATAACGTTTCGCACAGTGATGCACCCAAAATCTAGTTTTCAAGTCACGCCAGGTTTATGGCACCCCGAAGTCAGTGCTTGATTTCGCTGCTGATTATCTGGGTACCTAGGTTTGCTGATGTTTTTTATTACCTTTGTTGCGCTTGACGATGTCCACGTTGCCGCTATCTCTGTTAAAAACAGTGAGGGAACCAAGGCATGAATCGCACTGAACTTGACCTGCCAACCAAGAACTGGGTGCAACCGCCAAAAGGTCAGGTATGGGCCGCTTTGGTACTGAATCGAAAAACATTGTCGACTTGATTGATACCCCTCACATGATTTTGCGATTTCTTGCATTTTTTGGATTCCAGCTGATTGGTGGTCTATTGGGTGGGTACGCAGGATATAAGTTGCATGTTGAACATGCTGAAATCCTGGGCATCATCGCCGGTGCGTCTTTTTGGCTCACGCTTGATGTTTCACGGGCATCGAAACTGTTGCGCTGGCTACGTTCAGCCGAGCCTGTAGATGCCTTCAAGTTGACAGGATTGTGGGGTGATATTGCGAGTCGTACACGACGCTTGCTACGGAACAGGGATCGCGTTATTTTCGAAGGGGAGAATCGGCTTCAGGATTTTTTATCCGCTCTACAGGCTTCCCCCAATGGGGTGGTGTTGCTGGATCATCAAGTCCGTATCGAGTGGTGCAATCAGACTGCTGCATCGCATTTTGGTCTGGATTCACAGCGTGATTTATTACAAATTTTTGGTAACCTGGTGCGTGACCCGGGCTTTG
>CAIYNH010000156.1 GCA_903927495.1 uncultured beta proteobacterium | reverse complement strand
GATATGGCAATGGTGAGTCAAACGGTCCAGTAACGCCGTTGTCATCTTGGCATCGACAAACACACTGGACCACTCCGAGAAGCTCAGGTTGGTGGTGATCGCCACACTGGTGTGCTCGTACTGTTTGGACAGCAGGTGAAACAGCAAAGCGCCACCAGGTGCTGGAGGTAATCGACTGCACCAGGACGCACGCACCAGGCATGAAGGGCTTGAGGTTGAAACGTTGGGGCCTTGACGACCAGCGCCAGCCGTTTGACGACGGTCATTGTGGTGACAGTCATGATTCTTGGTTCACCGGCACTTTTCGCCCCGTTGGAACCATGGCGTGCCCGTTCAGATGTTCTTGCCATGATCACCACCTTCATGAGTTGAAGAGTCATGGCTATTATCATCTATTTAGTAACTGTATTGATGGAACGAACTACTAGTGAGCACGGGTGGGTCAATTTCTGTGAGCGCCAAAGCCACGCACCGCCAATGTGCGGTTGCCCAACTTGGGCAGCTGAAAATACGCTATTCTTTTCGGAGTATTTCAGCGTGAAGGCAGTTTTGGCTTTCAACCTGTGTCGATCAGGCACAGCGTTTCGCATGGGGCGGTCAACGCAAGATAGGCAAACGCTACGGAGCAAAACCCTTTATCCGCGCCACATGCGCCATCAGCGATCGCTTGGCCACGGGCCACATCCGCGCTGGCACATCGGCGTAGACCAGCGCCAGCCAGTCGTCCAGGGTGCCATCAGGGTGCGCTTGCATGACTTGCAGCACCTTGGCTTCGCGCTTCATGCGATGGCCCTTGAGCCGGGTGATGGTGGCTTGCGCTTGCGCCTCTGGCCCGCCCATGACAAATCCGTGAGCCGGCAGAATAAAGCTGATGCCAAAGTCAGCACAGACCGAGAGCAGCAAATCCAGTGAATTCAGGTAATCATTCATGTCGCCATCGGGCGGGTCGATCACCGTGGTGCTGCCGTTGAGGATGTGGTCGCCGCTGAACAGCAAACCGTCCTCCAAAAGCACCAGGCACAGGTGGTTGGCGGCGTGGCCGGGCGTAAAAATCACTTTCATGGTATGTACTAAATAACCTTCTAGAGCCCGTCCAGTAAGCGCAAGAAGCTCCTGATTATGTAGCACCCTATCTGGCGTGAATTGACTATGGGCACGGGCCGTAGCGGCGCTGGGCAAGCCCAAAATTGGCGGCGAACCCTGGCACATGGCTTGCAGCGGTTGGGCACCGGGCGAGTGGTCGGGGTGCGAATGGGTGCACACGATCATGCGGATATCGCCACCGGCGGCGCGCCAGAGTTTACCCAAATGTTCGGCATCTGCCGGGCCGGGGTCAATGGCGATGTAGCCGGTGATCGGGTCACCCACCAAGTAGCTGTTAGTGCCGGGGCCGGTCATGGCGCCGGGGTTGGGCGCGGTCAGGCGCAACACGTTTTTTAGAAGCGGCACTGGGTATTCACTTTGCCAGTCCAGCGGGTGCACGATTTGCCCGTCCGGGCAGACCAGCGCCAGCTCGCCAAAGGGCAAATCGCTCTCCATGTAGCGCACTTCGCGCCCGGCCAACAAACCGGCACGCGGGCAACTGGTCCACAGTGGCTCATCGGTCGCTGCGCAGACTTGCAGCAGGGCAGCCACATCGCTGTATCCCAGCAACCGTTCCAGCGTGCGGATGGTTGGGAAAATCATAAAAAATGTGCCAGCCTGGTGCCGCGCCAGGGCATCAGAGGGGCGCACCCAGACCGGCTCAAACTGCTCGGATTCATCGGCCACCGGGGTTTGACCGGCTGGCATACGCGCCACCAGAAAAGGCACGTCAAAGCGGCGCGTCAGGTCGCGGTCGGTGATCCAGCGGGCCAGCACAAAGACATCGGCAGCGGCCAGCGTCAGCCCTCTGGCTTCGCATTGCTTGGCAAATTCGCCCTTGCGATCCAGTTCGACAATTTCTTGCTGCGTGGCCCAAGAGCCATCCGCATGGCGAGCCAACAGCACGCCCAGCTCTTCAAAACTCTCGCGGATCGCGGCAATGGCCTGCGTCAGGTGCAGCTCGCTTTGACTGGGCCTGCGCTGCGCCAGGGCGTGGCAAGTGCCATCAGCAGCGTCGACCCCACCACCCGGAAACACATAGGCACCAGGGACAAAGCTGGCGGTGGCCGAGCGGCGCGTCATCAGCACCTCAATGCCATTGGGTGTGTCGCGGAGCAGCAGCACCGTTGCGGCAGAACGGGTGGGCGCAGGGGTGCGCGCGGGGTGAAGGAGCTGGGAGGGTCTTGGCATAGGCTCGATTTTGCGGCCAAAAGGGCTGGCAGCTGTCACAACGGCGATATACGCGTAAACCCGATTGGTAGTTTCCGCATTTCAAAATCCGGTCGAGTCACAGATACTTGAAGCCTGATTGGAGATTAGCGGATGAAACGACAAACCCTGCGGACCTTGCTGGCGATCACTTTTGCCTTTTGCTTGACTATGCCATTAAGTGCTATAGCACAAGCCTGGCCTGCAAAGCAACCTATTAAATTGATAGCGGTTTTCCCGCCGGGTGGCTCGGTTGATCAGGTGGCTCGGCTGTTGGCCCAGCCGCTGTCGCAGTTATTGGGGCAAAGTGTCATCGTAGAAAACAAGGGCGGTGCCTCGGGCACCATTGGGGCTGCAGCGGTGGCGGCTGCACCTGCAGACGGCTACACCTTCGCGGTGGTGTTTGACACCCACGGGGTCAATGCCAGCCTGATTCCCAATTTGCCCTTTGATGCAAAAAAAGACTTGCCCCCGGTGATTCTGATTGGCACTGCCCCGATGGTGCTGGCGACACCAGCGGCATCAGAGTTCAAATCTTTTGCCGACGTGGTGGCCGCCGCAAAGAAAAAAGAGGGTGTCAGCTTTGGCTCGATCGGCTCAGGCAGCCTGGGGCATCTGGCGATGGCCTTGTTGGGAAAGAACAGCAGTTTGACGTTTCAGCATATTCCGTACCGTGGCGGTGGCCCCTTGATGAACGATGCCGTGGCCGGGCATGTGCCGCTGTCGATGGCTTCAGTATTTGTTACCAAGCCGCATATCGACAGCAAGCGACTGCGTCCGCTGGTGGTGACTTCAAGCAAACGCTCGCCGGACCTGCCTGATGTGCCGACCTTGGCGGAGAGCGGCTTTGCCGGTTTTGAGGCACCCGCCTGGTGGGCAGTGCTGGCACCGGCCAAAACCCCACCCGACATCCTCAAACGCATGAACGAAGAGATCAACAAGGCGTTGCAGCAGGCCGACCTGGCCAAACGACTCGACGCGCAGGGTATTCATGTGGTCGGCGGTTCAGCTGAGTCGGCCCGGGTATTCATTGATAACCAGATGGATATCTGGAGCAAAGTGGTTAAAGACAATAACATCAAGGCCGATTAGGAGGCTGCTCCGGCATCACTCCCAGCGCAACTAAAAATCGGGCCACCATGTTGTAGGTGGCAATGGCGCTGGTGAGTTCCACAATCTCGGTGGTGCCCAGATGCTGGCGCAATGCCGCAAACACAGAGTCGCTCACCTTGACCTCCAGCGTCATCTGTGCGGCGTACTGAATTACTATCGTTTCTATAGTGTCTAACGATGGATGCACGGGTGCTAGACGTGAATCTGTCTTAATGTGCTGATGCAGTGCCTGAAGCTGCTCGGGGGTGCCACCGGCTGCCAAAAAGTCAGGCGTGTGGTGCTGGTATTCGTAGTCGGCACCGGTCAGCAGAGCCACCGTGCAAATGCCCAGCTCGCGGAGTTTGCGGCTGCAGGCCAGCTCGGTGCGCACCGCTTTGAGGTAAACGTTCCAGCCGCGCGCCAGCGGCTCACTCCACAGCAGCGCTTTGTCCAGGTTCAGTAGCGTGCCACCACGCCGGTTCAGAATGGCCTCCACCAGTTCGGCGGGTTGGGGTTTGAGTTCAGGGGTCCAGTCAGGGATACGCATGGTGTTTCAGTCTTGGGTGAAGAAAACCCGAAGGATACGGGGATAATTCCCCGATGCGAATCCCATTTACCAAAATGCAAGGTGCCGGCAACGATTTTGTGGTGCTCGATGAAACACAAGCCCGTTTTGGCCTGTCCACTGCGCACTACCGTTTCCTGGCTGACCGCCACTTCGGCGTGGGTGCCGATCAGATTTTGACCGTGCGACCCGCGCCCGCGCCGGGCATAGATTTTGAATACCTGATTCACAACGCCGACGGTGCCGAGGTTGAGCAGTGTGGCAATGGCGCGCGCTGCTTTGCACGGTTTGTGCGCGATGCGGGGCTGACCAGCCAAGATGCCATTCGGGTGCAAACCAAAGCCGGCGTGATCGAGCCAGTGCTCAACGGGGACGGGCGTGTTAGCGTCAATATGGGGGCTCCGGTGTTTGAACTGGCACGTATTCCATTTGCCTCTAGCAAGCTCCAGTCGAAGCGCTCTGGAACATGGGAGAAATGGCCTCTCGCGCTTACTTCAGCCTCACATGAGGCTACTGTATTTGTAGCAATTGTGTCGATGGGTAACCCCCACGCAGTGCAAGTGGTGGAGGATGTGGATCTGGCCCCGGTGCTGCTGCAAGGCCCCTTGATTGAGCACCACGCGTGTTTCCCAAACCGGGTTAACGCCGGCTTCATGCAGGTGCAAAGCCGCAGCAAAATCCGGCTGCGGGTGTTTGAACGCGGTGCTGGCGAGACCCTGGCATGTGGATCGGGCGCCTGCGCTGCCGTTGTGGCGGGCATCAAGTTGGGCTTGCTCGATTCTGCAGTGCAAGTCCACACCCATGGCGGTGAGCTGACCATTTCATGGGCAGGAGGACAAGCCCCGGTCATGATGACCGGCCCTGCCACCCAAGTTTTTCATGGCGAAATTGAACTTCCGGAATATTTATGACCCCCTCAACCCCATTTTCCCGTGCTGACAGCAACCCGATCACCGAAGACGATATTGCCAATTACTTGGCCAATACGCCCGATTTTTTTGAGCGTCACGCCGAGTTGCTTTCGGCGGTGCAACTCAGCAGCCCGCACAACCAGCGGGCGGTGAGCCTGCAAGAGCGCCAGGCCAGCTTGTTGCGCGAAAAAATCAAGATGCTGGAAGTGCGCATCATGGACATGATCCGCAACGTCAACGACAACATGGTGCTGTCTGACAAGCTGCTGCAATGGGCGCGCACGCTGTTTTTGAATACCGATCCTTATGCATTGCCTGATGTCATTGCGAATGAAATCGCGCTTCAATTTGATGTGCCGCAGGTGGGTATCAAGGTCTGGGGAGTGGCACCGGCCCTCACCGGAAGCCCATTTGCCCAGGGTGTCAGTGACGATGCCAAACTGTTCGCGACCTCGCTTACCGAACCGTTTTGCGGTGTCAATACTGGCCTGGAAGTCATTGGCTGGCTGCCCGACCCGAAGGCGGCAGTGTCGTTGGCGATTTTGCCGTTGCGCACCGGGCCCATCGGCAGCGTTACACCGGCCTTTGGTCTGCTGGTGCTCGCCTCACCCGATGCCCAGCGCTTTAACAGCACCATGGGCACCGACTTTTTGGCCCGTATCGCAGAACTGGCTAGCGCTGCGCTGTCACCGCTTCGCTAACTGGCGCTACCAGCGCCACCCGAGCCACCCGAGCACGACCATGATAGATCCTACGGCTGAAGCGGCTTTGCCTGTCAATGCGGCGGCTACCGGGCTGGTGCAGCGCTATCTGGATCATGTGCGCTATGAAAAACGCCTGGCTCAGCGCACGGTTGCGCTTTACACGCTGGATCTGGAGAAACTCGCCCTTAACGCGGCAGAAGCTGCTATCAAATTGCCAGATGTCCAAGCAAACCACATTCGCCGCTGGGTCGCGCAAATGCACAGTGGCGGGCGCAGTGCGCGTGGCATCGCGCTGATTTTGTCGGGTTGGCGCGGTTTTTTCACTTGGCTTGGGCGCGAGGGACTGGTGCCGTGTAACCCGGTGCTCGACGTACGTGCGCCCAAGGCAGCCAAGCCGTTGCCCAAGGCCCTGAGCGTTGATGCTGCTGTTCAGCTGGCCAGCTTTGACGGCCAGGACAACAACCCCTGGCTGGAAGCCCGTGATGCCGCGATGGTTGAATTGCTCTACGGCGGTGGTCTGCGGGTTGCTGAGCTGACCGGTCTGGACGCGCAAGCCAGCACCGCCGCACGGGGCTGGGTCGATCTTCATGCCGGACAAGCCCATGTCCGCGGCAAAGGCGATAAGCGGCGCATTGTGCCGGTGGGAGCCAAGGCGGTGCGGGCGCTGCAGGCCTGGCTGGCGTTACGCGAGCAGTTGTGGTCTGTAGCGCACAAGCCCGCCGTTGCCGGTGGTACGCCGCAGGCAGCGCTGTTCATTGGGCGCAACGGCACGCGCTTGACGTCACAGTCGATCTGGCAACGCTTGCGGCTGCGCAGTTTGCAGGCTGGTATGGCCATGCCGGTGCACCCGCATATGCTGCGGCACTCGTTTGCCAGCCATTTGCTGCAATCCAGCAGTGATCTGCGCGGGGTGCAGGAGTTGTTGGGTCATGCCAACATCAGTACCACCCAAATCTACACCCGGCTCGATTTTCAACATTTGGCCAAAGCGTACGATGCCGCACATCCGCGCGCACATCTCAAGTCAAGTGGGTCAAAATAGCGGGTGTGACAATTTTTTATAGACAGGTAATTTATGCAAAAGCAAATCAGTGTGGTGTTTGACAAAGGTGTCGAGTTTTCTTTCCATGTACCCGAGGGCGCACCCATGGCGCATGATCAGGCCCGCGCCTGGCTGGACCAGCAGTTCACCACGCTCGACTGCGAGCCACTGCGCGCCAGCGGCAAGGTGCTAACCGCTGACAAGATTCTGGTGGTCACCCAGGCCGCCGGCGCGACCTTGCTGAGTGATGCCAAATGGTCCGCCGAGTTTGTGGCTGCCGTCAGCGCAGCTTTGGGCAAACCGATGATCCGTGTCGATGTGCCAGCCATGGCGATCACTTACTGATAGTGCCTTATTGATCGCCGGCCCGGCTCGTTCGTCACTCGGGCGTTGGGCTAGCTTGCAGGGTCCTTCGTCGCTGATCTGAAAGATTTTGATACGCAATCACAGTTGGCTGCAGCTCAGCGTTGCCCAACTCGGCTTGAAGTGACCTACCAAGCACTGACCAATTTCGAAAAACCGGCCGGAGCCAGTTTTTCGTTGTCAAAGGTCACGAGATCCCAGGCCTCGGGCTGATTCAGCAATTCCAGCAACAGCAGGTTATTGAGTGCGTGGCCCGAGCGAAACGCGCTGTAGCTGGCCAGCAGGGGTCTGCCGACCAGATACAAGTCGCCCATAGCATCGAGAATTTTGTGCTTGACGAACTCGTCGTCATAGCGCAGCCCCCCGGCGTTGAGCACCTTGTAATCATCCATCACGATCGCGTTGTCAAGCCCGCCACCCAGGGCCAGACCATTGGCGCGCATCATCTCCACATCTTTGGTGAAGCCAAAGGTGCGGGCTCGGGCAATGTCCTTGGAATAAGACCCGGTGCTCATGTCAAACAGCACACGCTGCCCAGTGGAGTCCACAGCCGGGTGGCTGAAATCAATTTCAAAACTGAGCTGGTAACCGTGAAAAGGCGCAAGGCGCGCCCATTTTTCATTGCTGCCCTCACCCTGACGCACCTCGACCGGCTTGAGCAAACGAATAAACCGGCGTGGCGCATTTTGCAACTCGATGCCTGCACTCTGTAGCAAAAACACAAATGATGCCGCAGAGCCATCCAGTATGGGTACCTCTTCGGCGGTAATATCTACGTACAAGTTATCGACACCCAAGCCCGCGCAGGCTGACATCAGGTGTTCCACGGTGTGTACTTTGGCGTTGCCGCAGGAAATCGTCGAAGCCATGCGGGTGTCGGTTACGGCCAGCGCCGACACCACAATATCCACCGGCTCGGGCAAATCAATGCGGCGAAACACAATGCCGGTATCAGGCTGCGCCGGGCGCAAGGTGATTTCGACACGCTGACCGCTGTGCAGTCCGACACCGACGGCGCGGGTTAATGTTTTGAGGGTTCTTTGTTTAAGCACAGCCCCATTTTACTTTTTAGGCGCAACAGCAAAGCGCCCAGGTGTCGCATACCCTTGCGCTTTGCCGATATCCGCTATTTTTCCTTCAGCACGATCAAGTCACCGCTATGCCGCGCTTGCAGGCGCTGCAGGTGCAGTTTGACCAAGGGGTCGCTCGCCCTGGCTTGATCCAGCTCGGTAAATGCTGCAAGCGCGGCGACCGGGTCAGTGTGCAGCAGTGCGTAGGCTGCGCCATACGGCGCATCAGCCGTAGGCGCACCCTCAAGACCATCGCCAAGCGGCTGAAAGACCATGAGCGGCTCTGACTTTCCTTTCAGCAGAAGTCGCCCAACGGCTCGCACCGGTATGCCGGAGCAACCTGAAAGCGTGGCCTCAGAAACACATATTTTGGTACCCAGATGTTTGTTGGCACCCTCCAGCCTGGACGCTGTGTTGACCGGGTCACCCAGTGCACGGTAGTCAAAAATGGTGGTGCCGCCAAAGTTTCCAACGATCACTTCACCACTATGCACACCAATGCGGGTATGGCCAAAGGCCGTGCCCTTGGCCTGCAATTCGGTCGAGTAACGCGCCGCAAAGCGCTGCATGGCAATGGCACAAGTCAGAGCGCGCTGGCGGTGGTCTGGTTGTTGCACGGGTGCCGAAAACATGATCGCCACAGCATCCCCAACAATCCGATCCAGCGTGCCATTGTGGGCAAATGCAATACCGATCATTTCATCGAGGTAAGCATTGAGCAGGGACACCGCTTCGCCAGGGTTGATTTTTTCCATCAAACTGGTAAACCCGGCAAGATCGGTGAAGATGAAACTGCACTGCTGGCGTCTGCCGCCAAGCGCCAACTCGGTGGGGTGACTGACAATGTGCGAGACCAGATTGGGCGATACATAGCGCGAGAACGCCGCTTTGAGAAAGCGCTGGCTGCGCTCGGTGGACAGATGGTGCATCACGCTGGAAAGCAAAAAAGCGATAAAAATCCCCAACCCTGGGGTCACCGGGTCCAGCAACAATTGGTAATCCACAAAAGCGATCCACGCAGCCCAGACAATGCCACCCAGCGCTACCAGCGTGACGAGAGCGGAAGTCATGGCACCGGTTAGCAGGGCCAGCGTGCCCAGTGCCATACCGCCAATGACAACGGTCATCGCCTCCAGGGATTGGGCCCAGGCCGGCCGATACAAAAAACTGTCTGTTAGCACTTGCTCCAGCATTTGAGCATGTGCCTGCACCCCAGGTATGACACCACCCAAGGGGCTGAAACGCAAATCCATCAGGCCCTGGGCGGAGGTACCGACCAGCAACAAATGGTCTTTCAGTTCGGCTTGCGGCACGGTGCCGGCCAGAATTTTCCAGGCTGAAAGCGTACGTTCCGGGACCGGGCGGGTGTAGTGCAACCAAGCCTCGCCAGCCGAGGTGGTGGGCACGGCAAACTGGCCAACTTTGATCTCGGTTATGCCAACTCCGGCAGTGGCGGAAGTGCGCACGAGGTAGTTGTTAGATCCTTGCCCGACCCGCAACACCTCGGCCACCAAGGACGGCACCAGGCTGTCACCCAATCCCAGTACCATGGGCACGCGGCGCACCACTCCGTCGTTGTCTGGCACAAATGTGAGTGCACCATGGCCTGCTGCGGCATTTCCGAGTAGGTCTAACGAAGGCACGGCACGCGAAAATGGATGAACGAATGGCAAGGCCGACTCACCCAGGGTGACGTAGCGAAATTTTTGCTCTGGTGCCAGGGCACCTTGGCCTTGACGCTCCACCGCAAACCCCAACACCACGCTGCCACCCTGCAGGGTTGAAGCCAGCAGTTGGTCGTGGTCTGGCAAGCGAACCAGATCATGGCGGGTCGCCAGCGGCAGCTGCCAGAGGTCGAGCAGGGCTTTTGGCGAGGTCCGGTCCGGCTCGGCAAACAGCACATCAAAGCCAATGGCAGCCGCTTCAGCACGCTGCAATCGTTCAACCAATTGTGCAATGAGGGTCCGCGGCCAGGGCCATTGGCCCAGTTTGGCCAGACTTTCTTCGTCGATGTCGATGATGCGCACGGGTGTGCTCTGATAGCTGCGCGGGTGCAAGCGTTGGTAGTTGTCAAATACCTGAAAGCGCAAGGTTTGCAGCAGCAGCGGATCGGTCAACAACAGAG
>CAIYNH010000155.1 GCA_903927495.1 uncultured beta proteobacterium | reverse complement strand
TGTAGGCATCAAGACTGCGGTAGAACTGAGCAAACTGGACATCACGACCAAATGAATCGGCATACAAACGAGAGGCCTCTGCATCACCCTCACCCTTGATTTTTTGGGCATCACGGTACGCATTGGCCACCGTGATTTCACGCTGACGATCCGCATCAGCGCGAATTTTTTCGCCTTCAGCGGCACCGGTAGAGCGCAACTCGTTGGCGACACGTTTACGTTCAGCCTCCATGCGGCGATAGACCGACTCGGTAATGGCATCAACGTAATCAACTCGGGTAATGCGCACGTCAATCACATCAACACCCCAGGGCTTAGCACCGCGCACTTGGCTGAGCACCTCACGCTTGACATCGTCCATCAAGGCTTCTCGCTTGACAGAAAGCAGTTCTTTAACGGTTCGGCGATTGATTTCTTCCTGAAAGGCATTGCGCACCACCCGGTTCAGTTGACTTGCCCCTGCAGATTCATTGGTGCCCACATTGCGGATGTATTCGGTGGGCTCAGAGATACGCCAGCGCACATACCAGTCTATGACGACACGCTGCTTTTCTGCCGTCAGCATGGGTTCATTGTCAGTGCTGTCCAAAGTCAATAAACGTTTGTCGATGTAAGAGACATTTTGAAATGGTGGTGGCAACTTGAAGTTCAAACCGGGTTCGGTGATGACTTCCTTGATTTGCCCGAAAGCGAAGACCACACCGAATTGGCGCTGATCAACCACAAACAGCGTGGAACTGGCAAACGCCAGAATGAAGAGAAGGCTCGAAAAAATAAAACCCAAGCGATTCATGCTTGACTCCTAACGGGTATCGCGAGTACGACCACGTGCAGCGTCACGGGTACGTGCATCGGGGATGGCGGTACCAGCAGCGCTGGTGCCATTGGCGCTGACGGCTGCAACTGGCGCTGCAGCAGCTGATTCTTCAGCCACCTGCCCTGTCATCTGGATAACCTTGTCAAGGGGCAAATAAAGCAGGTTTGAGCCTTGTTTGGAATCCACCATCACTTTGGTGACGCTGCTATAAATTTGCTGCATGGCATCGATGTACATTCGATCGCGAGTGACTTGGGGTGCCTTTTGGTACTCTGTCAACACCGATTTGAAACGCTGTGAGTCACCTTGAGCCTGCGCCACGATGCGTGATTTGTATGCATCAGCCTCTTCCTTCAATCGCGATGCAGCACCCACCGCACGCGGAATCACATCATTGGCATAAGCCTGCGCCTCATTCTTGGAACGTTCGCGCTCCTGCCCAGCCTTAAGCACATCATCAAATGCGGCTTGCACCTGCTCAGGTGGACGCACCCCACCCTGCTGCAAGTTAATGCCAACCACTTCAATCCCGACTTTGTAACGGTCCAGAATTTTTTGCATCAGGGCACGCACACGGGGCGCAATTTGATCGCGCTCGTCCGACAAAGCACTGTCCATACGCATTTTGCCAATGACCTCACGAACAGCGGTCTCAGCAGCCTGAACCACGGCATCGGCCGGATTTTTGCTCTCAAACAAGAACGCCCGTGCATCGCTGAGTCGGTACTGAACCGCAAACTTGATTTCTACAATGTTCTCGTCTTCAGTGAGCATGGCCGACTCTCGCAGGCCGGTGGCTTTGATGACCGTGTCACGCCCTACATCAACAGAGCGAATCTGAGTAACAAATATCAATTCATGACGCTGAATGGGATAAGGCATACGCCAGTTAAAACCAGCACCCACCGTTGAGTTGTATTTCCCAAACTGGGTAATGACGGCCTGCTGACCTTCCTGAACTATGAAGAATCCGGTTCCGAGCCAGATCACCACAGCCACAGCAGCCAACAAACTTACACCAATCCCTGCGCTCTTCATATCAGGCTGAAAGCCGCCGCCAGAGCCACCAACAATTGGAGGTGAAGGTGGACGGTTGCCGCCTTTTGAATTGCCAAACAAACCACCCAATTTACGATTGAAATCACGCCACAGTTCATCTAGGTCAGGTGGCCCCTGATTACCGCCACGTTTCGGACTGCGGTCATTGCCATTTTTTGGAGGTGCGGGCGGCGCATCTTCTTGCGGTCGCTCAGGACCTGGGTTGGCGTTCTCGGCGGGTTTGTCATCACTACGTCCCCAGCGGGGATCGTTGAGATTAAACATTCCTCGGAGGCGCTGCGGCAACAATGCCATGCTAAAAGTCGGTAGTTGAAGTTTCATCACATCACTCGTGTCTATTCAGTGTCGATTGTGCCGAATCAATGGACAGCCTCAGGGCTTGCAAGGAAATCGCCCCCTGCCGACAACAACGATTGTGTCGTCAAAACTTTGTCAGCCAAAACCTGCCGCAGCAATGCCACCCCCTCGCCAGTTTGGGCGCTCAGGAAAACACGCGGCGTTTCTTGCCCTGCAAGTTCATAGGTGTCAAGCAACAACAAGGGGTGGCGCTCAAGTTCAATCGCATCCAGCTTATTAAAAATCAGCATCTGTGGAATATCACCGGCACCAATCTCATTAAGCACGCGCTGAACTTCAGCGATTTGCTCCAGATAATTGGGGCTGGAAAAATCCACCATATGCAACAGCAAATCAGCATCCACGGCTTCTTGCAAAGTGGCCTGAAAGGCATCGATCAGCCCGTGCGGCAAGTCCCGGATAAAGCCAACCGTGTCAGACAGTGAAATAACGCGTCCGATTTCACCCAGATATAGCTGGCGGGTGGTCGTATCCAGCGTGGCAAACAACTGATCAGCTGCATAAGCCCGGGCTTTCACGAGTGCATTAAACAGCGTCGACTTACCGGCATTGGTATAACCGACCAAAGAAATATTAAAAGCATCGCGCCGCTCTCGCTGGCGCCGTTGTGTCTGACGCTGGCGCTTGACCTTGACAAGACGCGCTTTAATGCGCTTGATGCTGTCACCGATCATGCGACGATCCAGTTCAATCTGGGTTTCACCTGGACCACCACGCATGCCGATTCCGCCGCTTTGACGCTCCAGGTGAGACCAGCGCCGCACCAGTCGGGTACTCAGATACTGCAACCTTGCCAATTCAACCTGAAGCTTGCCTTCATGACTGCGTGCTCGTTGGCCGAAAATCTCAAGAATCAACAACGTTCGGTCGTTGACTGGCAGTTCAAGATGCCGCTCCAGGTTACGTTGCTGCGCAGGGCTAAGACTTTGATCAAACAAAATCTCCTGCACGCCAAGTTGAATCGCAAGTTCCTTAATTTCGTCAGCTTTTCCGCTGCCGATAAAAAGAGCTGCATCTGGTGCTTTGCGCTTGCAGGTGATTCGCGCCACAGGAGACAAACCTGCTGTCTGGGCCAATAAACCCAGTTCTTCAAGTTGTCCGTCGAAATGTGGCAAGCCGAAATCCACACCCACAAGCAATGTGGGCGTGATTTTGGGATCAGGCGGCTGCAGGCTGATCACCCTCGGTTACTGAAAAATTAACGGCTCGCCCCGGAACAATCGTTGAAATGGCATGTTTGTAGACCATTTGTGTCACGGTGTTGCGTAACAACACCACGTACTGATCGAACGACTCGATCTGTCCTTGCAATTTGATCCCGTTCACCAGGTAAATAGAAACTGGAATATGTTCTCGACGCAAAGTGTTGAGAAACGGATCTTGTAAGAGTTGGCCTTTGTTGCTCACGATATTCTCCGTGTTTGGGAAATTTAAGAAGGGCTGACGATACCACACCGAGCCACTCATATGAAGCATCATCCAATGCAATTCCCCAATAAAGTTAAGTTCGAAAATGCCTTTTTAAATTCAGGCAGATTTTTCTGCGAAGGGATTGGCTGAAATCTTCATCTCTATTCGCAGCGGCGTACCCACAAGGTCGAACTCCTTGCGAAATCGTCCTTCAAGAAAACGCTTGTAGGCATCTGTTACATGGTCAAGAGAATTACCATGGATCACTATCACCGGAGGATTCATGCCACCTTGGTGTGCATAACGCAGCTTAGGTCTGAACATGCCACCGCGTTGTGGGCTCTGAAACTGCACAGCCTCAAGAAGTAAACGAGTCAAAACAGGCGTGGTCATTTTGCACATTGCCGCACGATGGGCCTGCGCTATGGATGACCATACAGGCCCCAATCCTTGGCGTTTTTTGGCTGAAATGTAAT
>CAIYNH010000154.1 GCA_903927495.1 uncultured beta proteobacterium | reverse complement strand
GAGATTGCGCGTCGCTCACGCGGCACCCCCCGCATTGCCAATCGTTTGCTGCGCCGCGTGCGTGACTATGCGGACGTGAAAGGCACTGGACGAATCACCGAAGACATCGCCAAGAAGGCACTGGCCATGTTGGATGTGGACCCGCAAGGTTTTGATTTGATGGACCGCAAACTGCTGGAAGCCGTGATTCACCGTTTTGACGGTGGCCCGGTCGGACTCGACAACATAGCTGCCAGCATCGGCGAAGAGCGCGAAACCATTGAGGATGTGATCGAGCCCTATTTGATCCAGCAAGGCTATCTGCAGCGTACCCCGCGCGGTCGCATTGCTACACTGGCCGCATACAAGCACCTCGGAGTGACACCCTCGGCCCAACAGAGCCATTCGGACATGTTCGCGGTTTGAATCTTGCCAGCCCTACTTTCGCCGGCTGAATGATTCTGGGCTTTTGACAAAGCCAAATTGCTCTGGCAAATCAGCTTGCAGCACATCTTGCGGAACCCACAGGCCGCGCTCAATCGCATCAGCGGCCAGCAGCATGTCCTGGGTATGTACCAGTCCAAACCCGCAGGTTGCTTGTAAATACAAGTGCCCCACCTCGTCGAGCACGCAGTGTTGGATACTGGCTGGGTGGCCGGCGTGGTCTTTCACCGAGTAGTCTGGTTGCACGCGCCAAATCAGCGGCGTGGCTGCCAACTCAACGTAAACACGTTGTGGTCCGTTCTGAAAAAACCATTGACCTGCGGTGTTTGGCAGGTAATTGCGGGCTATAAAGTCAATCAGTTTCTCATGCTGAAGCAACGCGCCCTTGCTACCCGGCAAACCGCTCTGGAACGAGCCAAGTGCCTGCGCAGGGTCGTCTCGCATAAACCAGTTGCCGCGAGCATCCAGGCCCAACCAGCCATAACAATCGGGCACGTTGGGCCATTTGGTCATGGCTTGTTTGACGATCTCATCCATGCACTTTTGGCAGGTTTGGTTTTGCTTCTAATTTGATAGCTGCTTACGCTACATAGACGTGCTACGCTGGCATATTTTCAATGAAAAACCGGAGGCGTTTCAGTGACATCGTCGGACTCTCTGGAGTTGCCCGGACTGGCATGGTGTGCCACCATGCGCCAACCTTGTGCGGTCTTGTGGTAAACGTTTGTGGCGATCACCACCGCTTCCATCGGGCCTTCGCGGGTGGTGAGTTCAATGCGCTCGCGCACACTGTGCACGGCACTAGCCAGGGATTCAATTTTGCGCACACCCTGCGGACGCACGCGTACGCTGCCGTTGTTGAACATGGCATCAAAGGCCGAGCGTATGGCACCCAGACCGATCAGGCGTGGCCCGCCGGGGTGAACGCAAACGACATCATCCTCGTCGGCCCAGCAAGCCATGAGCCGATCAATGTCCCCGGCTTGCAGGGCTTCATAGAAGGAAGATTCAATTTCTTCGGCAGAGCCACCCACGGTGGCGGCTTGTTTTTTGGCTTTGGACATTGATGTGAGTTTCAGGCGGTTGTTGCCCGATTTTGACCCGGTTTAGTCAGGCATCTTTTTTCAATTCGATTTAAAGCCGAAGAATCACAAGTGCAGAGGATTTGTGACACCTTGCAAGGTGCTGTTTGGCAACTGCTGGAAGCGGCCTTTGATGCCATTTCTAAATCATTCCTGACGTTGTTGTTTTGCCTGGCCTTGCCTTGCCTTGCCGCAGCATTGCCTGTGGCTAGAGAGTCAGACACGAGTGATTTAAAAATTGAATCAGATCGGTGACCGATTGCTGGCCACGGTGGACATTGCCTCGGGCAGCCATTGCTGCAGAGTTGCCGTCAAGATGTTCAATGCTATTGGTTTTGTCAGCACGTCGTCCATGCCGGCCTCCAGACAACGCTGACGATCTTCGGCAAAGGCGCTGGCCGTCAGCGCAATGATGGGGAGGTGTGCCAGCCCGGTTGCTGCCTCCCGTTGGCGTATTTGCAGCGTGGCTTGGTAGCCGTCAAGTACCGGCATTTCCAAATCCATCAGGATCAGGTCTACCGGTTCCCCCGCCGTTATCATCGCCAGTGCGAGTTTTCCGTCGGCCGCAAAGAGTGCGGTCACGCCAAGTTTTTCCAGCAATACGCCAATCACCGTCTGGTTCACCAGGTTATCCTCAACTACAAGCAAGCGTGCAGCAAAAGTGGCGGGTCCCTGAGCTTTACCCACAGCAGCGCCGGGCAACGTTGCTGAGGTGTGGAAAAGATCCTCGAGTCGCTGGGCGCGGATGCGAAACCAGAAGCGAGAGCCAAGGTCGGGCTTGCTTTCAACCCCGACCTTACCGCCCATTAGCTCGGCCAGGGTACGCACAATCGACAACCCCAGCCCGGTTCCACCGTAGTTGCGAGTGGTGGAACTGTCGACTTGCGAGAAGTTCTGAAACAGTAGCGATTGCTTGTCTTCGGCAATGCCGATGCCGCTATCAGATACCGAAAATTCAAGCAATGCGCTTTCCTGTTCAATTTCGACTTCTTGCGCTGCAAGGTAAATGTGCCCGTTCTGGGTGAATTTGAGGGCATTGCCTAGCAGGTTGGAGAGCATCTGGCGCAGGCGCAGCGGATCGCCCAGGTAGCGCCGCACGGGTCCGCTCCAGTGCACCTCTATCGGCAGACCCTTGGTTCGCGCCATTTCGGTGAAGAGCAGTTCGGTTTCGCGAAGTATTTCATACGGTTCGAAGGCGATCGATTCGAGATTGACCTTGCCGGCCTCAATCTTCGACAAATCCAGAATGTCATTGAGCAGATTCAGCAGGGTCTGTCCCGAAGTCAGGATGATGCGGGTGTATTCAAGGCGGTCTGTCTCCTCGATGTCAGGCAACATTAGCACCTGAGCCATACCGAGGATGCCGTTCATGGGAGTGCGGATTTCATGGCTCATGCTGGCCAGAAATTGACTCTTTGCGAGGTTGGCGGCTTCAGCGGCTTCTTTAAGGCGCTGTAGGTCAAGCACAAGACGCTTATGTTCGCCAATATCTCGCGTTACGCCGAGAATTTCAGCTAAAGAACCATCCTCATGAAGTACAGGATGCGCCGTGACCTCGGTCCAAACCGTGGAGCCGTCTTTGCAATGGTATTCAAGCTCTTGCTGAAAGCTTTGCGCAGTCCGTCCAGCGGCCAAATCAGCCGATAACTTCTTGAAATACCCCAGGATGATGGATTGGGAAGCGGGCGTGAGGATGTCTTCAATCTTTTGCCGCATCGTCTCAGCAGCGGTAAAACCTCTGACTGCCTCGACTGCAGGGCTGATGTAGGTAATCGAACCGTCAAGCGCCGTTGTCCAAATGACATCCTTGGCGTAGTCAGCCAGAATACGGTGCCGTTCCTCGCTGATGCGCAGCGCCTCCTCGGCTCGTTTACGCTCGGTGATGTCTTCCTTGACGGCCAGGTAGTGGGTCGCAACGCCATTGGTGTCAGCAATCGGTGAAATGATGGCAGACTCGTAATAAAGAGAGCCATCTTTTTTTTGGTTTACGAATTCACCATGCCACTCATGACCGGCGGTGACCGCATTCCATAATTGCCGGTGCGTCTCCGGCGGGGTTTGTCCAGACTTCAGGAGGCGCGGATTTTGTCCGACCACCTCCATCCATTGATAACCAGTGACCCTGCTAAAGCGGGGGTTGACGTATTCGATCTTTCCATTCAGGTCGGTAATCACTATCGAGGCTGGGCTTTGCTCGACTGCACGCGTAAGCTTGTGCAGTTCCATTTCAGTCACCTTGCGCTGTTCGATTTCATTTTCGGCACGCATCAGCGCCTTTTGGGTCATTCGGTTGCTGTAGAAAACCATACTGGCGGTTATGCTGAACAGTACTGTGTAGTTCATCCATTGCGTTACCCCGACGCTGTAATTAGGCAGTGGTAGCAGTTTGGCGTTTTCGGCAAGGATCATGCCCAATACGGCCAGCGAGCTGGCGCAGGTGGCCATCAGGATTCCGGGCAACTTAAATACCATGCCTACCAGGATGACCCAAAACACATAGAAAGCAGCCGTCGGTGTGCGAATGGTGCCCAGACTGATGTTGGCCATCGTGAGAAAGGCAAAGAAGAGGATCGTCAGGGAAAGTGCAACCAGGGTAGTTCTGCCACCGCGCAGTGCACGCCAGCTCACGGTGAGCACCAGTAGCCACAAAACGGCGATGAATAGTGAGCTTGCTGGGGCAGTATTGCCTAATAACACGGCAATGATGACCAGAGTTGTAAAGACCAAGCTCATCAAGATGACTTCATTGAGCAAACTGGCCAGGCGTGTTTTTTCCTCTTCACCTTGAAAGACCGGCGGCGCGAAGAGTCGGATGAATGCGTTTGTCATAATTTTTATTATATTTTATCAAATTTAGGTGTTTTTAATGTAATCCAACCCGTGTAATTTGTCCAGAGCAAAAAACTGGAGGGGAATACCCCAAAATTTCTCTAACCGAACAAGTCTCATTCGGCGCTACCAGCCGAATTGACTTGAAAGAACCGGGCGTTGTTAAAGTCAATTGACTTCAATTCGTGACTTTAAAGTGCTCTGTTGTTAAGCCAAATCACTTCTGTTTATTCGCTCCGTGGGGGGTAAGTGCGGACCGCATTGAAGCTATGTGGTGGTAATAAAAAAGCCTATATGGCTCGCCAATAAGCCATAAGACACTATTATTAATATAGCAAAAAGATCAATTGCTTCGCAGATTTCTCAAGCTGTGCAGCAGTGCGAAATTGACTTCTTCCAGATCTAGTCCGTGCGCCTCGCACACTGTTCGCGTGCTCGGGCTGGAGGGGTTTTCCAGTGCGGTGGCAACCTCCAGGTACGGCAAGTAGGGTCCGTCATGCCCCAGCAGCGCGGCGCTCACGCGTGCTGGCAGCACACTGCTTTTGAGTGCATTGGTCAAGGGCTCACCCAGCAGCAGATCTGCTTGGGACAGCAGGCCGCACAAATAGAGCTCGCGCTTGAGGGATTCGCTTTCGCCGGCATCCAGCAATTGCGCCATGAACTGTGCCCGCAACACCATGGAAATGCGCACCGGCTGTAAGTTCAGGTCAGTGCTTGAATTGGGTAGTTGTTCCAACAGCCAGTTTTTCAGCTTGCCCAACCCCAATACCATCAGACCTTGGCGCAGCGCATCAATCTCATGGCGCAACCCAAGACCGGCGGAATTGGTGTAGCGCAGAAACCGATAGGCCAGTATCGGGTCATGTCCCAAGAGCTGTTCAATCCGGTCCATGGATTCGTCGGATTCAATCGCCTTGAGCAGTCGTGTTGTGATGACTTTCGCGGGTTGGATGTGGTCCCCACGGTAACTGTGCAGCACGTCTTCCGTGGGCCAGCCCAGCAGGGCTTTGGCGTTGCGCTGATCCAGGCAATGTTCGGCCAGAGCCTGATTGGCGACCGATTCGTAAACCTGCCGCTCGCGCACAGGGCTGCTGTTTGGGTGACCTGTGCTGGCTTGACGCAACGCGAGGCGCAAACTGGTGAGCGCCTGTTCAGGTGTCAAGCTCAGGATGTTGTGCTCAAAACAGATCATGTGAACTGGACTGGAGATTTCACCGGGTTCACCGCGCCACACCAATTGCAAGCCACGCTGTTTGGCGCGCAGCACCCGCTGTTCAATCATCGGTGTCTGCAACATCCCATTGGGAACCTCAATGTGGGCCAGCCCTGATGGCATCAGGTCGAGCAAATCGGCCAGCAATTGCGCTGAGTGAGTTGTCAGCAACAGGGGGGGTGCCGGTGCCGACCAGGCTGCAACCAGTACCGCAATCAGGTGCCTGGCTTCAAAGGGGCTGCCCTCGTGTGGACTGAGCAGCAACTGCACTCCTGAAACCTCCCGCTTTGCATTCCAAAGCAGTTGGTAGCCCAGCGATACGTCGTGCAATACACCAGCAGCCATGGTTTAACCGATGAAATTAAACAGCGACAGCTTTTGCACCTGGGCGTAGGTTTGCAGGGCCGCCGAGTAGCCGGTTTGTTTGTTCTGAAACTCGGAGATGGTCCTGATCATGTCCAGATCTTCGGCGCGTGAGCGATCGCCTTCAAGTTGGATACTGCGGCTTTCCTGATTGGCGGAAATACGATCGGCACGGTTGAGTAAGTCACCGGCCTGCCCCCGTACCGCTGAAATCCGGCTCATGCTGATGTCTATGTTGTGCAGCGACTGGCTGATCGATTGGGCGGCACCGTTGTTGTTGCTGGCGTTGCTGATATTGTTGATGGCGTTGTCAAGCACGCTGAAGACGCTGGGGCTGGCATCGATGCTGACGGTGTCGTTTTCCTTGGGTGTGCCATTAATGGTGAGGGAAAGGCCGGGAATAGCCGTGACAGCAAGGCTGGTGATCGCGCCGGTCTTGAAACTCACCGGGACATCGGCGATGGCACCAGATACTGAAGGATTTTCGGTAATAGAGTAACTGCCAGTGGTCGTGCCAGGGGTGGTGGTGGAGTCCATTGCATTGAATTGAATGGTGTACTGGGGGTATGGCACCCCGCTCGCCTGGGCTGCGGCCGCCGTGGTGGACACCAGGTTCATGTTTGTCGTGATGTCGGGCGTGCTGGACAGAACCACGCTGTCGGTGGTCAGGGTGCGGTCCGGGGAAATCAAACCATCGATGGTGTTGCTCACTTTGGTATTAAAAACCATGTCCCGGGCCGGTTGGTGCATGAAAGCACTCTCGCCGTCCAGGGCGAAAGGAATCGTGACATCGCTGCTTGAGGTTTGTCCCGGCAAACCGTTGAATGTGTAATCGGGCGCGCTGGCTTTGGGGCCGACAAACGGTGCCAGTGCACTGCCAAGGGCACTGAACAGTGGCAGGCCGTTGGTATCTTTCTGGTTGGCCGCTGAAAATACCTGATCCCGCAGAGCCTGAAGTTCGATGGCAATGGATTTGCGCTCGGAGCTGGTGAGCACGCCGTCACCTGCACTTACTACCAATTCACGAAAGCGCTGGAGCGCCGAGGTGACATCGCCCAGCGTGCCCTCGGCCATGGATATGGCGTTGCGCTGGGATTCAAGGGCGCGCTGGTCGGTGACGATGCGGCCGATGCGTGTCAATGCCCGTTCGGCGTTGGCGGCACCGGTGGGGTCGTCGCTGGCACGCACCACTCTTTTTCCGGATGTCAGGTTTTCCTGCAAGTTGGCCAGTACGCTTTGTCGATTGGTGATGTTGCGCACTGCCGCATCAAAGGTGTTGGCCGAGCCGGTACGGATAAATGAACTGGTCATGGGGTGGCTCCTGCACTATGGCTCATCGCATGGTTTGCATCAGGGTGTCAAAAATACCCTGGGCAATCTGGATCATTTTTGCTGATGCCTGGTAGGCCTGCTGGTATTGCAGCAATTTGGAGGCTTCTTCATCCAGATTAACCCCCGATACACCGGTGCGGTCACTTTCCAGATTGGCGGCAATGGAACTCGACACCTCCGCTGAATAGTTGGCACTTTGGGTACGGATGCCGATTTGCGAAATCATGCTGGCGTAACCATCTGTGAGCGCTGATCCGTCAAACATGGCGGTATCGCGCAAGTCCATCATGGCACTGGCGTTGCCCGCGTTCAGGGTCAGATCAATATAGTTGTTATTGGCGGTATTGGTGGCCGGATTGATGGAGCTGTCTTTGATGCCAAACACGGTAAAGGTATCACCCGCTTTGGGGGAACCCTGCAAAACCGCAGACCACTCACTCAAGGGCGGGACCGCTGGCTGGGTGGCTTCGATGGCGGCACCAGAGGTGTAGGCGAAAGTGCCCGCGATGTCACTTCGGGTGTAGTTGTTTGGGTCGGTAAAGGTCAAGACAACAGGCGTTGCGGTCGTTGCCACAGTAGGTGGGTTGGTTCTGGCGCGCAAGCTGGTGAGTTGCAGGCTGCCCGCGTTGGTGCTGCCCATCCTGCCTGCTACCGGGCTGGCAACGGCCAAGGCCCGTGGTGTCGAAAACTCGGCACTGATGTTGCTGGCAGAAGTACTGAAGGGCTTGAGTAACAGCCGATCGCCGATCGCCGGCGTGGTGCCAGCAGGCGCGCTCAGAGTTAGCCCGTCAAAAGCGGGAAGGTCGTTTAACGACGATGCCGGGTTGAAAAATGAAAATACCCCGCTGGCCGGGTCATAGGTAAATGGGGTGACCATGCTGTCGCTGCGGCGAGCAACGGTGCCCGAGGTGCCGGTGGCAAAGGCGAGCTCATAGTCAGACGCGGCAAACTTGGTCAGGTCGCTAATTCCGATGCTCAGATCGGCGGACTGAATGCCGGTATTTGCAGGGGTCGGATTCAAGATGTTGCCGGTGCCAAATACCGTCGGGGTGAATAAATTGCCGCCTTGATTGCCGGAAAGATCCAGCCCGAGCTTGTGCTGATCGTTCATGCTGGTGCTGATGGCCAGCGTGAGCCGACCCAGCAGGTTGCGCCCTTCGGCGAGGTCGGCGTTTTGAAACCGTAGCAGACCAGGAACTTCGCCTCCACCCAGCGAATTTTCGTCGAGAGTGACCGACTGACCACTGCGCGTGAGTGCAATTTTTGACTTTAATGGGTCATTAAAGTCGTCCACCGTGACGACCAGTGTTGAAGCGGTGTTGCCCAGAACCAGGGCCTGGCTGCCACCCAAAAATATACCCACGGTGCCATCGGAAGCAGCAATCGAGGTGGTTTGGACATACTGGTTGAGCTCTCGCACCAATTGGTCGCGCTGGTCGAGCAAGTCATTGGGTGACTGGCCGCTGCCTTGGGCTCTGGCCAAGCGGTCATTGACTCCCGCAATGCTGGTGGCAAGGCTGTTGACGGAGTCAACTTTCTGGCTGATTTCCTGCACCACGCCTTGCTGTAAGTCGTCCAGACTTTGCGAAGAGCTGCGCATGCGCGAGGCGGTTTCACTGACCCGAGTCAGGGCTACTGTGCGCGCGGTCAGGTCGGTCGGGGCGCTCGCGACATCGGAAAATGCATTTAGCATGTCATTCACAGCCGCCCCCAGGCCGCTGGCACCGCCCGGGAAAATACCTTCCAATTGCTTCAGCTTGGCGGCGCGTGCGGTGTCGCCAGCGCTGGTCGCCCCTGCCAACGCTGACTGACGGGTCAGAAAAGCGCTGTAGTTGCGTTGAATGGTGACGACATCGACCCCCTTGCCAATGTAACCACTGCCGGTATATTCACCTTGGATGGTTCGCAGAACCGCTGATTGACGTGAGTAACCCGGTGTGTTGACGTTGGCAATGTTGTTGCCAGTGGTCTGCAGCACCGTTTGGTTGGCCATCAAGGCCCGGGTTCCGATGTTCAGGATGCTCATACGTTTTGTGCCACGACCTGGGTGCGTTGTTGCAGGCGTTGGGTGGCTTCAATGGCGCGACTGAGCTTGGTCGCATAGTTCGGGTCGGTCGCGTAACCAGCCTTTTGCAGGCTGCTGGCAAATGCCAGTGCCGAGCCGGTTTGCTGGCTGACTTTGGCGTAGCGTGGCGATTGGGTGATCATGCGTGCATAGTCACGAAATGACTCATCGTATGAATCGTAGGCGCGAAATTTGGCAACCTTCTTTTCAGCTACGCCATTCACATATTCGGTGGTGGTCACCTCCGCAACCTTACCTTTCCAACTGGAATCTGCCTTGATGGCAAACAGGTTGTAAGAAGGTTTACCCCCACGCATTTTGATTTCGTGTTGGCCCCAGCCGGTTTCGTGGCCGGCTTGACCCACCATGTAACTCGCCGGGATGCCGGTTTCCTTTTCTATACGGATGGAGGCTTCGGTGTGGCGGCTAACAAAACCGGATTGGTTGGCAGTAGGTTTGGGCGTATTGGCACCATAGGCTGCAAGCGAGGACGATTTACGCAAACTGCTCAAGGCACCGCTGATGTTTTTGCTGGCATCGGGTGTGTCTGCGGGGGCACCACCGATTTGGCGGGTCAGTTGGGCTGCAATCAGATCCGATAAGCCACCTGGCTGGCCTGACATCTTGACCGCGAATTGCTGATCCAGCAGGTCGGTGCCGAGGTCGCCACCCGGGCTGTCGAGCATGCCGGACTTCATGGTGGCCTCACGCAT
>CAIYNH010000153.1 GCA_903927495.1 uncultured beta proteobacterium | reverse complement strand
TCAAAGATATTTCCCTCTCTGCCCTTACTGCCGGGTTCGTCGCGGTGCTGGTCGGCTTTACCAGTTCGGTGGCGATTGTGTTTCAGGCAGCTCTGGCATTTGGTGCCACCCCTGAGCTCATTACCTCCTGGATGTGGGCCTTGGGCCTGGGCATGGGTTTGTGCACGATGGTGCCTTCGCTGGTGCTGCGCATGCCAGTCATGGTGGCCTGGAGCACTCCTGGGGCTGCGGTGTTAGCGACCGCCGGTTTAGCAGGTGGTTTCAGCATGGCTGAGGCTGTCGGTGCTTTCATGCTTTGCGCGGTGCTCATCACCGTATGCGGTGTCACCGGCTGGTTTGAGCGGGTCATGAATCATCTGCCAATGGCAATTGCTTCAGGGTTGCTGGCAGGCGTGCTGGCACGCTTTGGACTATTGGCCTTTGGCGCAGCGCAGACCAATTTACCGCTGGTGCTGGTGATGTTGGCCTGCTACTTGTTGGGCAAGCGTTTCATAGCCCGATATGCGGTACCCGTGACATTGCTGCTTGCTATTTTTTACGTAGCAGCTACAACAGGTTTCACGGGCGCTAGCATCCGTTTTGATCTAGCAAAACCGGTGCTGACCGTACCTGTTTTCACATGGGCTGCGGCGATCAGTTTGGCTCTGCCCTTGTTCCTGGTGACCATGGCCTCGCAAAATCTACCTGGCGTTGCGGCCATCGCGGCGGCAGGCTATGGCCCTAGCGCACACCAACCGGGTATTCCGGTCTCGAAAATCATCACGCTGACGGGGATTGCCACCCTGGTGCTGGCCCCGTTTGGGGCCTTTGCGCTGAATTTCAGTGCCATCACGGCAGCTATCTGCATGGGACGTGAGGCACACCATGACCCTGCCAAACGCTATACCGCCGCAGTCTCGTGTGGGGCCTTGTATGTAGCAATTGGCATTTTTGGCACAGCCATCACCGGAGCCCTAACGGCTTTCCCAAAGGAACTGATTGCCGCTATCGCCGGACTGGCATTGCTAGGCACCATAGGCAACGCTCTGTCAATCGCCCTGCGAGACGACTTTCACCGCGAGGCGGCATTGATCACGTTTCTTGTAACCCTGAGCGGTGTCATCATTGCTAAAGTTGGCTCAGCCTTTTGGGGGGTCATTGCCGGGACGCTGGCACTGTTGGTGCAGCGCACTGGAAGAGCGCATTTCGAGCTACCGAATCGGTAGTGGCATGGTCAGAAAACCCTGATATACCCAGGAAATCTGCTTTAAATCCAACAGTCTCAAGGACTTAGCAGGTTTTTTTAATCCAAAATCAAACAAGCTGTGATGAAATGGGGGCAGATAGAACTATGACAACACCATGAACGAAGATAACCAAGCGCGAGAAAAATTCCTAATCACCCTGGATTGGCTATTGGCGCTCAACGAGCGCTATGAAAATGCAGTGCGATACGGCCTGTTGCACGTATGCTTTCATGGTAAACAGCAATTGGGAAACGCCTACGGTGCCCAACACGCCGCCACAATGCTGATCAATTTGGCAGCCAAATTGCGCAAGGCATTTCGAACAACCGATCTGGTGGCGCGCGATGGCACTGATTTCTGGATTTTGATTCCCTACACCGATCCCAAAACAGTGATTGAAAAAGTTTCCCAACTGGTAGAAATATCCTCTGAAAGTGGTCTGGACATTGTCGACCGCGATTTGGCTTTTTTTAATACCGAAAACATCAGCGCCAACAAGCCTGCAGTTTCAGTCGGTGCGCAAGCGTACCTGGAGCACCTGCGCAAAAATCGAACGGTCTCGCATCGCTGGGAACCGCATCGTGTGGGTTAGCAGGTGATTGGCGTGCGTCCATCCTATTGGCCCGAACCCGTGACCAAACCAATGAGATTTGCATGAATCTTGCGAGTCTGTTCAGACGTGGCGGAGGGAAACAGCAGGATGCCCAGGCATCAAGTACTTGCTGTGTCAGCATTGAGGCTGGGCAATTGGTTTTGACCCAAATTTCACGTGTCAATGCACACCCGGTGCTGATGCACCATGCCATCTTGCCAGTACCACTCGGCTTGACGACTGCAACTTTGACCGCGCTATTTTCGGGGCATGATCTGCGCGACTCGCAATTGATTCATGTCCTGTCCATGAAGCAGTACCACTTGCACCTGACCGAACTGCCTAATGTTCCGCCGGACGAAGTCAAGTTGGCTTTGAGCTGGCGCTTGGCCGAACTGTTTGCAGACAATACTGAGCAACAGGTACCCGATGCCAGCAATTTCAGCTTTGATTTGCTGGCACTGCCCTCGACCCAGGCCGGCAGTCCAGCCACACAAGGTTTGGTTTTTGGTTTAACCAACCACATTCTTCAACCCCTGCAAATGGCATATTTTGATGCGAATTTGCCGCTGCAGACAGTCGATGTGCCGGATCAGGCGCAACGCAACCTCTCAGCACTGGCGGAGCCCGACGAGCGTGGACTGGCGGTGCTTTCCTTCAATGCCAGCGGCGGCCTGCTAACTGTGACACATGGCGGGGAACTTTACTTGACGCGCCATCTCGAGACCACGCTGGATCAACTCGCTCAAGCCGACGACTACACGCGTGGGGTAATACTTGAGCGCGTGGCACTTGAGGTACAGCGCTCACTGGATGTTTTTGATCGGCAGTATCACGCACTGGGTTTGTCCAAGCTGCTGTTGGCACCGATGCCGTCAATGCCAACGCTGCTGCAAACCCTGACACAAAACCTGTTTTTACCAGTCGATTGGTTTGACCTGACGGCCGTGATTGACATGCCAGCCAATTTGCCGGGCTGGCTACTTTGGCAGTCCTTGGGTGGTGCTCTGCGGCCAACCACTGCTAACAAGCTTGCATGATGGCCGCACAAATCAATCTTTTCAACCCGGACCTGCTACCACGCAAGATCGTGCTGCCGGCACGCTGGTTACCTTGGGTATTGCTGGCTGGGTTTTCCTGTTGCGTGTTGCTGGCGTTAAGTAACCTGCTGCAAAGTTCAAGTGCGCAAAGCGAAGCGCTGCAAATCAAGAACACACTCGATCCGCTGCTGGCTGAGTCAGCCCAGCTACAAGCCAAACTGATGGTGCGCATCCCAAATGCCGAGCTTTCTGCCGAGGTTCGGCAGTTGGCGTTGCAGGTGTCGCACCGTCAGCCGGCCCTCTCACTCCTCGAGCAGGAGGACCAGCGCCTGGGTCACGGTTTTACCCCGCAATTGCTGGCATTGGCCCGACAAACCACCGAGGGCGTGTGGCTGACTCGCATTGATTTATCGACCGATGCCATCAGCTTGCAGGGACGCGCCACCAGTGCCGACAAACTGCCCCACTGGCTGAGTGGCTTGCAGCGGGAGGCTGACTTGGCAGGTTCAAGGTTCGACGTATTTGAACTAGTGCAGCCTGACAAGGGCACTGACATGCCAACACCCTCCTCCAGCCATTATCAATTTGAACTCAAAAGCCAGCGCGTCGCCCCAATGCCAGTCCCGCCTGCCAGCGAAAGCAGAGCGCCATGAAGACCCTTCAACAACGCTGGTTGCAGTTCACCACCTTGCTCGATCAGCGCTCGCTGCGTGAGCGGGTGTTGGCCATGTTGGTGGCATTGGTTTTGGTCTGGGGCGGCTTCGACACCCTCTGGTTCAGTGAGCATCAAAAACAATTGTTTGTTTTGCAAAGCGCCAATCTGGCCAAGACGCAGGAATTGTCTGAGATCATGCAAAAACTCCAAACCCAGAAACTTTTGCTTCAGACCGGACCAGATGACATCTTGCGGCAAAAAAGGCAGCAGCACTCCAGCACACTTGACCAGCAACAGCAGCAATTATTGGCCGCAGGAAAGCACATGGTGGGCTCCGATGCAGTCGTCGGCTTGTTGGGGCAGGTGCTGCAGGCTCGCCCAGGCCTGGAGACCCTGAGTCTGAAAAACCTCAAACCCGAAGCCGTTGGCTCCGGAGCTGCCACACAAACTGGTGGCGGTAAAGCCGTGGAAAACCTGTCGCCTGTACTTTGGAGGCACCGGGTCGAGTTAAAGGTGCGCGGTAGTTACGCCGATACCGTGGCCTACCTGCAGCACCTTGAAAATCTGCAGAGCCGTTTTGGCTGGCAAGCGCTTAGTTTGGAGACAGACACGACCACAGGCGCGACCCACACCATCAGCAGCACACTGACCGTCACCACGCTAAGTCTGGAGGCAAAATGGCTTGGCTTATAAACCTGCTGCTGCTCACTGTTGCGACCACCAGCGCCATGGGGCAGCCCGCTGAACTACGCCACTTGCCTGACCCCATGCGTCCACCCGCCTTGCAGCCGATGGCCAGTGCCAGTCAGCCCGCCGGCAATGGCACGGTTACAGCACCCTCGGTCAAGCCATTGCAGGCGCTGCGACTGCAGGCCGCTCGACCCCAGGCGCTGGTTCAGGGACAATGGGTCCGAGTCGGAGATACTGTGCTGGGTGCCAAGGTCATGTCAATCGATGAGAGAGGGGTTCGTTTGCGCAGGGACAGCACCATTGAACTCCTGCAACTACTGCCCAGCGCCCAGCTAACGCCAGGGCTCACGCCTACTGCCAAGCCATGAACATTTATTCGCTGCCACCTTTCAATCGTGCCATTCTGACACTCTGCCTGGGAGGAGTTATCGCGGGCTGCTCAGCACCGCTGGCGCAACGCGACCCTGTGGCAAGCAGCATTCGGTCCGAACTGGAACAAGCGGCAGCCCGCAAGTCGCTAACACCCGCAGCGAATGCTGGCGATCAAGCAGTCAAAGATGCGCTGCTGCCTCCGCTCAATGCTAGTCTGCCCAAATCCCGGGCGCGTCAACTCGAACCACGTTTTGATTTGGTGGTGTCGCGCGCGCCCACCGAC
>CAIYNH010000152.1 GCA_903927495.1 uncultured beta proteobacterium | reverse complement strand
CTGTGTCACCAGCGTCGGTCCATTTTTTACCCAAAAACGGTGTCCAGTCGACGGCGTACTTGCTCTTGAAGTTGGTCAGCACCGGGTCAACCGTGTGCTTGCCAGCGTCCATCGCTGCACGGTAGGCCTTAAACATGTTGTCCCCCAAGTCGTCACCCATGCCTTGGGCAGCCAACTTGTCAGCGTACAGTTTGCGAGTGCCGGGATGGGCTGCAATTTTTTTGTACATCAAAGGCTGGGTTAAAGCGGGTGTGTCTTGCTCATTGTGGCCAAGTTTGCGAAAGCAAATAATGTCCAGCACCACATCTTTACGGAACTCCATTCGGTATTCGAGCGCCCAATGCATGGCCATCACCACGGCTTCCGGATCATCCCCATTGACGTGCATCACGGGTGCCTCGATACCTTTGACAATGTCGGTGCAGTACAGCGTGGAGCGATAGTCACGCGGATCAGACGTGGTAAAACCAATTTGGTTATTGATGATGAGGTGCACCGTGCCAGATGTGGTGTAGCCACGGGTTTGCGCCAGCGCCAGGGTTTCCTGGTTAACACCCTGACCAGCAAAAGCAGCATCGCCATGCACCAGCACCGCCAAAACCTGGCGGCCAGTGGGGTCGGCGCGACGATCCATACGGGCACGAACCGAGCCTTCAACCACAGGATTGACGATCTCAAGGTGCGATGGGTTAAACGCCAGACTCAAGTGCACTGGGCCGCCGGGCGTGGTGACATCAGAGCTAAAACCCTGGTGGTACTTGACATCACCTGCGGGCAGGTCTTCGGGTGCGGTGTGATCGAACTCGGCAAACAAATCCCCGGGCATTTTCCCAAGTGTGTTGACCAACACATTCAGGCGACCCCGGTGGGCCATGCCAATCACAATTTCCTGCACACCTCGAGCACCTGCTTGCTGGATCAGTTCATCCATTGCGGCTATAAAGCTTTCGCCACCTTCCAAGGAAAAACGTTTTTGCCCCACATACTTGGTGTGCAGGAAACGCTCTAGTCCTTCAGCTGCAGTCAGTCGATCAAGAATGTGTCTCTTTTGCACAGTATTGAAATTGGGTTTGCTGCGCACACTTTCGAGCTTTTGCTGCCACCAGCGCTTTTGCGTCTGGTCAGTCAGGTATTGGTATTCAGCGCCAATACTGCCGCAATAGGTTTCCCGAAGGGCATTGAGCAATTCGCGAAGCGGCATCTTGTCTTTGCCGAAAAACGTGTTGCTGGTATCAAACACGGTCTCAAAGTCAGCATCCTTAAAGCCGTAAAAGGCAGGATCAAGCTCAGGAATGTTCGGGCGCTCGGTCCGCTTCAAGGGATCCAGATCGGCCCAACTGGCACCCACATTTCGGTAGGCAGCAATGAGTTGCTGGGCAGCTGTGCGCTTGCGACCCATCTCGGCATCGACACTGGCCATCACCACTTTGGTCCCGCCAGCTTTGGCACGTTGTGCGAAAGCATCAATCACGGGTTGATGGGGTACATCTTTAGCGTTGGAACCGTCCACTGCAGGAACGTTTTGCAAAGCATCAAAGTATTCCCGCCAGGTGTCTGGCACGCTGCCAGGATTGGCCAAGTAGTTTTCGTACATCTCCTCGACGTACGGGGCGTTACCACCAAAAAGATAGGTGTTCGCCTGATAGGCTTGATAAACCGTGTTGGGTTGACTCATATTTCGCTGACTTTCATTTCCCTTGG
>CAIYNH010000151.1 GCA_903927495.1 uncultured beta proteobacterium | reverse complement strand
CCTATCAACTGTCATCCGAGTTTCTGAACGCGACGCTGAAGCAAATCTTTTCTGATTCTCCAGACTTGGATAAGGGATTGCCACGATCAGACGACTTCAAATCGTTTTGCAAGGGCTGTGGGAATTGCCCGTATCAAAACAAGTGCGATATGCAGGCGGCACGACTAAAGAGCGAGGGGAAAAGTAATGACCACTGAGACGGAATACTTTTTTGAATATGAAAGACCTGTTGTAGCTGTTGAGGTACAGAGAAACGGCATTGAAGATGACCATATTTACCGTCTTATTGGGTATAGCGTGGAGGATGCGAATCAGGCTGACTTCGATGTGTTTTTCCCTGGAAATGACGAGCGCAGCTTGGCTGAGGCTAAGAGGCTTGCAGAAAGTTTTGCAGATGGATTCAACGCGCCTCGTGGTCGGATCAAACCAATATAGCAATTTTTACCACTCATATGATATGAACGATACATACCGTATGAGTGATACGTAGGATACACATGAAAGGTACCAAGTGAGCGCTCGAATCATCGCCATTGCCAACCAAAAGGGCGGACCTGGCAAGACAACGGTAACCATGCAACTGGCCGCGGGGTTTGCATTGCGTGGGCAAAAGGTGATGGTCATCGATACCGATCCACAAGGATCCGCAACGCAGTGGGGTGCGTCCAGTGACGATGGATCCTTCCCAGCTTCGGTAGTTAGCCTGTCGGCGGTACCGGACAAGGTCCACCGGGAAATCAAGAAGTTTGTCTCTGACTACGACGTGATCCTGATCGACTGCCCACCGTCTGTGGCGTCTCCAGCCACGCAGTCCGCGCTTTTGATCGCGGAATTGGCATTGTTGCCGGTTCGACCATCTCCTACGGATCTGTGGGCGCTCAAAGAGATCGTGAAGCTCATTGAAACAGCTCGAACCGTCAATGACGAACTCCTGGCGGCTGTAGTCGTTAATCAGTGGCAACCCAATACGCTGTTGAGCACCGACGCACTGGATGCGCTCCAGGAGCTCGGTCTTCCTGTAATGCAATCACGTTTGCACCAACGCCAGGCGTATCAGCAATGCGCCGTACTGGGCACAGCGGTCTATGGGCTTGGCAAAGCGGCAAAGCTGGCGATCGAGGAGGTCGAGTCCCTGGTCATAGAAGTTGGAAAGCTACTTGGGGAAGACCTCAAGCCGGTCAAAAACCCCTGGAAGCAATGGCCACTGGTCGTGAAGGAGACAACGCAATGAGCACGCTCAAAAACAAAATGGCCGGAAAACTCTCTGGCAGCATGAAGTCAACCGAGGACCGATTGGCCAAAGCAGAGGCAGTCATGGCTTCTGGCGGTCTGATGCAAGCAGCAAAGGCCGTTGAACAGAAGAAAGTGGAGCAACTCGCACTTTTAGAGCCGGAAACGGCTTTGCCAAAGAAGCAAAAGTCCAAACTCGAAGCTGCTGGAGCAACGGCGCCGAAAACGGTGGCCAAGGCTCCCAAGGTAACTTCATCAGGAGATAGTTTGAAAAAGGGTGGTGAGAAAGTAGCTCAGCCAACGTATGACCCCGCCTCAGGAGTGGGTGGGATCTTGTCGGCAGGGCAGGTAAGGGTTCAGCGTGAGACATTCACGATGCTCCCCGCTGAAAGCGAAAAGATCGATGAGATCCGTACCTTGGCTGCCAGCAAGAAGCTTTTCACAACCAGGTCAGCGATCGTGCGTGCCGGCATCCTGGCATTGCACTCCCTTAAGGGTGAGCAGCTGATGAATGTGTTGAAACAGGTACCGGAAGTCAAACCAGGGCGTAAAGCATAAGAATCTCTGGCTGCAAATTTTCGAGACATCCTGAGCGATTACAGGCAGGAGAAATATGTCAGCAATGCCGCGAAACCGGTCATTAAACGTGTGGCATTCCACACTGTTCCGTGTGCGCCCAAAGCACGAAACTAGAGCCATCAACAAGACTCTAGGAGTTTAGTAATGGAGATCAACCAAGAAGTCTTTTCGCACAAGAGCAGCAATGGAATGCGAGCGATGATGACCGGGTGGTCTGTCCTGAATTTGCTCATTATTGTTTTTGCCATTTCAGGTATGGGACTTTTCGACACATTCAAGTTCAAGGACGAATCACCAATATGGGCACTGATGCTGGCATTAATGTTTACTTTTGGGTTGTTATTTTCGGGGTTTCAACTGCCGTGGCAGCGGAAACTTTCGATTCGGAGCAACGGAATGGTGATGATTTCGAGCCTTTATCTGAACGGTTGGACATCTTGGTCTGTTCCGAAGGAGCAAATCGTCTGCGCATTCACGACTACAGCTGAAATCGATCATCTTGGGCTAATCGTTCGAGACAGTGCAGGCACAATCACAGCCATTGAATTAGGGTCGGACTATTCAGCCGAGAAGCAGAAGATGACTGCTGCTGAAATCAATAAAGTACTCGGGCTGCCGCTAGGGGACGTCCTGCACCTCGAATCAGAACCTCCAGACTTGGGGCATCCGTGGGCACCTGAAGGAATTCTGTTTTCATTTTCATATTTCAGGTTTCGACGATTTATTCATTCGAGGAGAGCATGAGGCCATTGAAAAACTAGGGCGTTTCTCTGACAGTCTTGGAGGAGATACATAGCAACTCCGAATTTCCGCTTCCAGCCCATTGCAGCCATAGCCGACCCTCGATTAGCCATGGGCGAAGCCCATGGGTTGGTGTACTAAATTCATCCGATCATCTGATTCGTGGAAAAGTTGGTTGAACAAGGTTAGTTGACATATGGTGCCACTAATGGCACCATCCAAACGTATGGCACAAATCGAAAAGATCCTGGAAATGATGCGCCGGGAACCGGGGAATGTAAGTTTCAATGATTTCAAGAAGGTGTGCGAGTCGTACTTCGGAAAGCCCAGGCAAGACGGTAGTAGCCACGCCATTTTCAAGACTCCTTGGCCTGGCGATCCGCGCGTCAACATCCAGAACGCCAAAGGCAAGGCGAAGCCATACCAAGTCAGACAAGTCCTTCAAGCAATTGAAAAATTGGAAGTCAAATAATGAATATCCAACACTACACATACCGCGTTACTTGGTCGCCAGAAGATGGCGAACATGTAGGCTTGTGCACTGAGTTTGCTTCGCTGAGTTGGTTGGCAAAAACGCCTGATGCAGCGCTCAAAGGCATCCAGAAGGTAGTGAGCGATGTGGTGGCCGATATGCAAGCTGGTGGCGAACCCATTCCAGTGGCACTTGCCGAAAAAAACTACAGCGGCGAGTTTCGTGTTCGTATCCCGCCATTGGTTCATCGCAATCTTGCACTGATGGCTGCCGAGCAAGGTGTCAGCCTTAATCGACTTGCT
>CAIYNH010000150.1 GCA_903927495.1 uncultured beta proteobacterium | reverse complement strand
CCGGGGCAAGACGTGATGAAGAGCTTTGGTGGCCTGCATGGCTTTGAGCGCTGGCGCAAACCCATCCTGACCGACTCGGGCGGTTTCCAAGTCTGGAGCCTAGGCGCGATGCGCAAAATCACCGAAGAAGGCGTGCACTTTTCATCTCCGGTCAACGGTGACAAGCTGTTTATGTCGCCCGAAGTCAGCATGCAGATTCAGACCACGCTGAATTCTGACATTGCCATGCAACTCGACGAATGCACGCCTTATTTGTCGGTGGAGACCAAAACCAAGGGCCAAATCACCACCGAGCGCGAAGCGCGCACCTCCATGGAAATGAGTCTGCGCTGGGCTAAGCGCAGCCAGGCTGAATTTGCACGTCTGGAAAACCCGAACGCGTTGTTTGGCATTGTGCAAGGCGGCATGTTTGAGTCCCTGCGGCAGGAATCGCTCGACCAATTGGTGGCAATGAACTTTCCCGGCTATGCCATCGGTGGCGTGAGTGTGGGTGAACCCAAGGATGAAATGCTGCGCATCATGGCGCACACCCCGCACCGCCTGCCCGCTGCTAAGCCGCGCTACCTGATGGGTGTTGGCACGCCCGAGGATTTGCTTGAAGGCGTGGCTCAGGGTGTAGATATGTTTGATTGCGTGATGCCCACCCGGAACGCCCGCAACGGCACCTTGTTTACCCGCTTTGGCGACCTGAAAATCCGCAATGCGCGGCACAAAACAGACCATGGCCCGCTCGACAGCAGCTGCACTTGCTACGCCTGCTCTGGGCGCACTCTGGCTGATGGCAGTGTCAGCGGCGGCTTTAGTCGTGCCTACCTGCATCACCTGGACCGTTGCGCTGAAATGCTCAGCCCGATGTTGTCGAGTATTCACAACCTGCACTATTACCTGAACCTGATGCGTGAGGTTCGCGAGGCCTTGGACGGTGGTACTTTCGGCGCGTTCAGACTTAAATTCAAGGCCGATCGGGCACGCGGGGTCTGAGCCCGTCATGATTCGCCTGACTGAACTCAAGCTGCCGCTGTCGGTTCTGCCGGTGGTGACTCGTCGCGCGGCAGATGCACTGGCCGAAACCGACGCTGACCGGGCACCGGTGGCGCACCCGATCGAGACTTTGAAGCAGCTTTGCGCCAACGCCTTGTCGATCGAGCCGGCGGCGATTGCAGATTTGCAGGTTTTTAAACGCAGCTTTGATGCACGCAAGGCCGCAGTGCTGGCGGTGTACATCACCGACATTTCGCTGTGCGAACCGGCGCTGGAGGCCGCCTTGCTGGAGAAATTCAAAGCTCATCCCCACATTCAACCAAGCCCCGACATGGCGTATCGACTGACCGTGCAGGCTCCGGTCGACTTGGTCCTGCGGCCGGTGGTGGTGGGTTTTGGGCCGTGCGGTATGTTTGCGGCACTGCTTCTGGCGCAAATGGGGTTCAAACCAATCGTGCTGGAGCGTGGCAAGAAGGTTCGTGAGCGGACCCAGGACACCTGGGGCCTGTGGCGTAAACATGTGCTCAACCCGGAATCAAACGTGCAGTTTGGCGAAGGCGGTGCTGGCACCTTCTCGGACGGCAAGCTCTACAGCCAGATCAAGGACCCACGCCATCTGGGGCGCAAAGTGATGACCGAGTTCGTCAACTTTGGTGCCCCGCCCGAGATACTGGTGGACGCGCATCCGCACATTGGCACCTTCAAACTGGTCAAAGTGGTCGAAAACCTGCGCGCCCAAATCATTGCACTGGGGGGTGAAATCCGTTTTGAGCAGAAGGTAATCGATTTGCAGATTGACAACGGCGCACCCGGGCGAAGGTTGCGCGGTCTGACGGTGCTTGACCAGGCCAGCGGGCAAAGTTACGAAATGCGTGCCGACCAGGTGGTGCTGGCGCTAGGCCATAGCGCGCGCGACACCTTCGCCATGCTGCACGAGCGGGGCGTGGCGCTTGAAGCTAAGCCGTTTTCAGTGGGTTTTCGCATTGAGCACCCGCAAAGCATCATCGACCGCGCCCGTTGGGGCCGCCATGCCGGACATCCGAGTCTAGGTGCGGCGGATTACAAGTTAGTGCACCATGCCCGAAATGGCCGCACGGTTTACAGTTTTTGCATGTGCCCTGGCGGCACGGTAGTGGCCGCTACCAGTGAGTCGGGTCGGGTCGTGACCAACGGCATGAGTCAGTATTCGCGCAATGAGCGCAATGCCAATGCCGGGTTGGTAGTGGCCGTCGATATTCTTGATTTCCCCCAGGAATCTGCCGATTTTTCAAAGGCTTTTGGGGCTGTAGCTGGCGCTGGTTATGCACAAGAAGCTATCGAAATGAAAGCGTCCTGGAAACAAGCTGTGCATCCATTGGCCGGCATCAACCTGCAACGACAACTTGAGTCCAGGGCCTTTGTGCTGGGTGGCAGCAACTACGAAGCACCGGGGCAACTGGTGGGTGAATTCATCCAAGGCCAAACTTCCACTAAGCTCGGGTCATTGCAGCCGTCTTATCAACCGGGGGTGAAGCTGGGCGACCTGCACCAGGCTTTGCCTGACTACGCCATTACCGCCATGCGTGAGGCTTTGCCCGTTTTTGGTGAAAAGATCAAGGGCTTTGACATGCCGGACGCGGTTCTCACCGGTGTCGAAACCAGAACCTCTTCACCGCTGCGTATGCCGCGTGGGGATGATTTTCAAAGCCTCAACACCCGCGGCTTGTATCCGGGCGGTGAAGGCGCTGGTTACGCCGGCGGCATTTTGTCTGCCGGGGTGGATGGCATCAAGCTGGCCGAGGCGCTGGCCCGCGCTTCGGGCCGATAGTTCTCTATTCGCCGTGACGGCAACAACTTGGCATCTTGAAAAAGATGCGCTCTCAGCGTTCGCAAAAGTACGCCAGTAACACAAAGTGCCGCCTGACGTGTGTCGAATCTGCTCCGATCTGCATGGCATGCATTTTGCCCTTTCACTCTTTGGAGCGGTACTGATTGCTGAAAGTGTTGCATATTTGAATTTAATGTTTCGAATAGAAAAAACAAATGCCAAATAGCGAGGGTATACCCGGTCTAGTGCATCTTGATCAGCGGCAAGTTTCGTTTCTGACAGTGAATTGATCCCTAACTCAACAACAGATGGAGACTACTATGAAAAGTTTGAACGCATTAGCCGTCAGTATTTCGGTAACCGGTGCTTTAGCCACATTTCTCGCACTCGGCCCTTTCAGCGGCGTCTTTTTGATCTGGGCCGCTTTCGTGGCCTGGGGTGCCTTTTTTGCTTTCGGTGCCGATATGGCAGCACTGCAAAAAGTGATTGTCTGTGGCATCTATGGCGCGCTGGTGGCCTGGTTTGTGGCCGTGATCATTCTGGCAGTACCAATGGCCGGGGCACTGGGATTGCCACTTTGGGCTGCCATTGTTGTTGGTGTCGGTGTGGTGGCAGTAGTGCTGGCAGCCAATGTGCCAGCGCT
>CAIYNH010000149.1 GCA_903927495.1 uncultured beta proteobacterium | reverse complement strand
TGGCCAGCATCGTTTTCACGGTTGACGGCAAAGAGGTCAAAGGAGCATCTGACGGCAATGGTCCTGTGGATGCATCACTAAAGGCCATTGAAACGCATGTAAAAAGCGGCGCTGAGATGGTTTTGTATTCAGTCAATGCGATTAGTGGCTCGACGGAAAGCCAGGGCGAGGTGACCGTACGGTTGCAAAATAGCGGTCGAGTTGTCAACGGCGTGGGCTCGGATCCTGACATCGTGGTCGCTTCGGCCAAGGCCTACCTGAGTGCGCTCAACAAGCTGCATAGTAAGGCAGATCGGGTGGCTGCTCAGGGTTAACCCGAGAAACTTCATGCGAACTAGTTGATTTGTTGAGGTTTGTCGCGCAAGTAGTTGATCTTGCGCGACTTTTTTGTTTACACTCCCGCTTGCAGGCATTTGTATATGGCCGATTTTTTCGATCACCGTGCAGTGTCCATGGGATACAACATGAAAAAAACTTTGTTAGCGGTGGGCATTTTTGCCGTTTTTTCTTCGTTGGTTTTTGTGCCAGTGGCGGCGGCAGTACCGCAACGAGCGTCTGCAACCGAAAATCACAACACGAAGCGACCAGTTGTTAAGGCAAGAGTAGCCAAGAAAAGTGTGATTGTCAGGACGGCCGTGGTGCCGAAGGTGCCGTCTTTTGGTCAACTAGCGGGACTCCATGGTGCTCATGATGCGTTGGCGTTGAAGTCAAGCGTTGCTCTTGTGGTCGACCAAGACACAAACGAAGTTCTTTTTCGCAAAAATGAACTCGCAGTTCTGCCCATTGCATCTATTACCAAGTTGATGACTGGCTTGTTGATTAGCGAAGCCAAGCTTCCAATGGACGAGATGATCGCGATTAGTCAGGACGATGTGGACATGGAAAAGGGCAGTTCTTCACGTCTGCGTGTCGGAACTGAGTTGAGTCGTTCTGAGCTACTTCATTTGGCTTTGATGTCCAGTGAGAACCGTGCCGCCAATGCGTTGGGTCGCAGTTATCCCGGTGGCTTGCCGGTATTTGTTGGTTTGATGAACGCCCGCGCAAAGACGTTGGGAATGGTCGACACGAGTTACGTGGAGCCTACGGGCTTGTCCAGCAAGAACCAGTCAAGCGCGCGTGATTTGGCAACGTTGGTGAATTTTGCCTCAGGAGATGCTCTGCTACGGGAGTTCTCAACTTCGACTGGATATCAGGTTGCGGTAGGTCATCGCACCTTGCAGTACAACAACACCAACCGTTTGGTCAAGAATCCTGCTTGGGATATTGGTCTTCAAAAGACAGGTTACATCACAGAGGCTGGGCAATGCTTGGTGATGCAGGCAAAAGTAGCTGGACGAAAGCTGATCATGGTGTTTTTGGATTCAGCTGGAAAGTTGAGCCGAATCGCTGATGCGGAGCGGGTCAAGCGTTGGGTAGAGTCGAATCCTGCACCGGTCTCAAAGGTAGTGCCAGTGGCAAGTGCTGTTGTTGATCAGCGCGTTGTTGTCAACTGAGGCTGAAACCTATTGGGCTTTGCTATGTTTGTGCCCAAGTGATTCGGAAATTTGCCGAGCTGTCTCTTTAAGTTTGGGCAGCCAGTTTTCTTCCAGGCGATCAGAAGGCGCGGATATAGACAATCCTGCGACCAGGCGTTCCTGGTCGTCATAAATTCCCGCAGCCATACACCGGACACCCAGTTCCAGTTCTTCATTGTCGTTGGCTTGGCCGTATTGGCGTACTTTTGAAAGTTCGCGCTCCAGTGCATCCAACTCGGTGATGCTGTTCTTCGTGTGCCCTTGCAGACCAGTGCGTAAGGCATACGCGCGGGTCCTTTGCGGATCATCGGCTGCTAGAAACAGTTTCCCGACTGATGTGAGATGCAACGGGGCACGACCACCGATGGCCCTGACAACCTGCATTCCTGAGCGCTCGCTAAATGCGCGCTCAATATAGACTATTTCATCACCTTGACGAACACTCAAATTGACAGGTTGTTGTGTCAGCTTGTGCAACTCGCGCATTGGTGCTACCGCAGCATCGCGTACATTCAGTCGACCTTTAACCAGGTTGCCCAGTTCAAGCAATCGCATACCCAGTCGATAACTGCCGGGCTGCGTTCTATCTACAAAGCGTCCAGTTGCGAGGTCGTTTAGGATGCGGTGCGCAGTGGACGGATGAAGGCCGGCCTTTTCACTGATATCTTTGAGGCTGATGGAATCTTCGCGGGATGCGAGTACATCAATGAGTGTAAACATGCGCTCAATAACCTGAACGGTTGGTTTCGCGGGGATGTCGGTTTTTTGCTTGGTCATGGTGGTCTTGTAGTCTTCAATTTCAAATCTCTGTCGTATCTGGTTGGGGCACAGACCGTACTTGCACCGTCGCGTGCGAACACCATTCGCCGTTTAATAGCAATTGGATGGGAGCAAACCGCGCTTTGTAGTTCATTTTCGGGCTCTCGTGAATCCAGTAACCCAGGTAAACATAGGCCAGTCCTAAGCGTTTCGCCTGCTGAATTTGCCAAAGCACATTGAATGTGCCGAAACTGGCCGCCTCGCTGGGCTCAAAAAAAGTGTATACGGCTGAAAGGCCGTCATCAAGCACGTCGAGAATGGAGACCATTTTCAATGCGCCTGGGGAACCATCCGCTGCAGATTCGCGAAACTCCACCAGTCGTGAATTCACACGGCTTTGTAAAAGGAACTGCGTGTATTGATCCACACTGTCCTCATCCATACCGCC
>CAIYNH010000148.1 GCA_903927495.1 uncultured beta proteobacterium | reverse complement strand
GCTCTTGCTGGGGCCGGTAGCCGACGTTGTACTGGCCATGCTGCCCTTTTGCGACGAGCTCGCCGCACCGCTGCTCATAGGCCCGCAAGTGGCGCAGTCGCAACCCCGGCAAAAGCTCGTTTTGATCGGGCAGTTTTTGCTGCCAGATCAGGCGCAACCCAAGTCCCTGTACCGGACCGAACTCGGATGACGCGCTCAGCGGTCACCGGGGCCAGTCTTCTGGCGGGCCTGCTTTTGTGCGGGGCCGCAGCGGCAGACAGCGCCAGCGCCGAGCTTGAGGCAGACAAGGCCTACCAAAGCGCGCAAACCGCCCTGAACCAGCAGGCCTGGTCTGAGGCAGAACTGCATTTTGAGCGCGTGCTGATGTTCAACCCCGAGCACGCTGAAGCGCGTATTCAACTCGCACTCCTGCTGGCCCAGCGCGGCAAGCTCGAAACAGCCAGCGGCTTCATCGAGAGCCTCATTGACGACCCCCGCACGCCACCAGCGCATCGCCAGCGTCTGGTGAGCCTGCTGGCGCAGCTAAAACAGGGGCCGCCTAAGGCTGTCATTGCGAGCGAAGCGCGGCAATCCATGCCTTCCAGCGCGCAAGCCACACCTGCTGGCGCACAAGCCGTCATTCTGGCCCGCGTCTCATTGGGCTACTCCAGCAACCCTTATGCACGCGCCGACATCAACAGCCTGAGTCTCACACTGCCTGAAGGCATCACGGACTTGCCAGTAAACCAGAACATCGGCGCCGCCCCCATGCTGGTGAGCAGCCTGAGCTACATGGCCCCCAATTTGTGTGGTTTTGAGGTGTACGACCAGCGCTGGGGCTCGTCTGAAAGAAATTCCAGTAATAAATTGTTGCTTTTTTGCTACGGCACCATGGGCGACGAAAAAGTGCAAGGCTTTGCCTCCACGCTGCGCTCTGTGGACGGCAACACCCGCCACAGCGCCGGGCTGGCCTGGTCCCACGGCGCGTGGCGCCTGACCGCGCAGGCCTTCAAAGAGCCCGAGCTTGATCGCCAGGGCTACACACTGCGGGTAGAGCATTTGCACAGCAACAGCAGCAACAGCGCGCAAACCCTGCTTTATGGCGAGCTTGAAAAAGCCGATTCAGGCGTTCCAGGCTTTATACGGTCAGGGTTTGCGAGAGAGTACGCACTAACTCCAACGCTCTCTTTGTTAACTCAGTTCTCGGCCCAGCGCGATTTTGGCGGCTACAGCGCCCTGCTTGAAAACGGCGCTACCCGCAGACTGGTGTTCGCCGAATTGGGCGTGCAAAAAGACTGGGGCAGCCACGCCGGCTGGAACGTGAGCAGCGCTCTGCACATTGGGCGCAGGTGGAGCAACCTTGCGCTATTTGAGTTCAAAGACCGCACTTTACAGATCTCCCTCAACCGCCCCCTGTAGAGAGGCGGCAACGCCTGGGTTGCAATAAACCCCACATTTGCAAAAAAAATGTGACGCCAATCACCAAATCGCAACTTGATTGAGCTTAAACTCCCGTTCTAACTGATCCCGGAGGGTCGGTCTTACTTTATTGGCAACACACAGGAGTTAACTTTATGGCTATGACGCTCGCTCAGAAGACAGAAATGTATCGGTTCTTCGCAATCGCATTTGATGGCGCCCCTGGTGTCACCTACATGGATCAGCTTGACGCAGCACTGGCGGGCGGCATGACCACCCAGCAAGTGGTCAATGTGTTTACAGCAAAGCCTCAATTCACTGCTATTTACCCCAATTTTCTGGACAACGCATCGTTCGCCACCAAGCTGGTCGACAACGTTGTAGGCTCCAGCGCCACTGCTGCTGCCAAGGCAGAAGCAGTTGCTGACATCGTAGCTGCCCTGGCTGCTGGCCTTTCCCGCGGCGACGTTATCTATAACGTATTCGGTAATCTGGCTACCACTAGCTTGCCGCAATGGGCCGGTACCAAGGCTCAGATGGCCAACCAGGTTGCCATTGCTTCGTACTACACCGAAACGCTGATGGGCAACGCGACCGACGTCGCAACCCTGGCCGGCGTGATAGCCAACGTGACCAGCACAACCGATGTTTCTACCACTGCCGCTGTGGCAGCCTATTTTGATCCGGCAGGCGCCGCCAAGCTTGCTGCTGCTGCTGCTGCCCTGACCGCGTACAACACGGCAGCCGCTACAGCTGCCACTGCTGCCACTGCCGCTGCCGCTGCCGCTACTGCGGCCGACACCGCCGCTGCCGCTGTGACCTCGGTGGCTACGGCCAATGCATCGGTTACTGCGGCTGCACTGGCGGCCTCTACCGCCGCTACTGCCAAAACCGCAGCTACCGCTGAGGCCGCTGCCGCTGCCACTCTGGCCGCTGCCGCTGCCGCTACAGTAACTACCGCTGACGACGCGGGTGCCACGGCCGCTACGGCTGCTGCTGCTGCCGCCGCCACCGTGGCTGACGCCGCTGTTGCCGCTGCTGCTACCAAGGCTACCGCTGCCAACACCGCGCTGACCGCGCAAACCGCTGAGGCGGCTCTGACGGCCACCGCTGCTACCGCAGCCACAGCAAGCATTGCAGCGCATGCTGCCGCCGTAACCGCAGCTGCAACGGCCCATACCGATGCCGCAGCCGTTACCGCAGCGCAAACTGCCAAAACCGCCGCCGACGCTACTGCAGCGCTAACAGACGCTACTGCCCTTGCAGCGGCCAGCACAACTGCAGCCGCAACCGCTGCCGCTGCGGTTACCAACAACACAACAAAGCAAGCCACGCTGGTAACGGCCAACGCCACTCTGGCTACGGCTATCGTTGCGGGTGTTGTTGCTGATGTGAACAACGCAAACGCTGCACAAATCATTGCCAACGCCGCGGCAAATACTGCTGCAGCCGCTGTAACCACAACCGCTGCTGCGGCCGCTACCGCGCTTGCCGCTGCCACCGCTGCCACCGCTGCCGACACAGCCGCCGTCACGGCCAACACAACGCTTGTCGCGGCCATCACCGCGGGCCAGGCTGCCAACACGGCTGCAAGCACCGCTGTTGCCGCTGACGTTGCTGCTGCTGCTGCTTACAACACCGCTGCTGCCGCAACCCACGTGACCACGGATGACACAGCGGCTGCCGCCGCTGTGGCAGCTGCCGGCGTAACGTCTGCAGCCGCTACCGCGGATGCTGCCATTGTTGATGCCGCAAATGCGTCGTACGTTGCTGCTGCTCTGGAAGCTGCCAACGTGGTAATTGCAACTGCCAAACTTGCCGATTTCAACACTGCTGCTACTGCTGCAGACGCTGCTTACGCCCTGTCGGTTACGGCCGCTGCCGCTGCTGACGTAGCTGCTGCTGCAGTGGTAGACACTGCCACTGCCGCCGCATCGGCTACGGCTGCTGCTGCTGCTGCCACCGCGGCCGCTACTGCCAAGACGACGGCTACTGCTGAAGTCAACGCTGCTGCCGCATTGGTTACGGCTGTTGGCAACACCACAACCACCGCCGACAACGCCGCTGCAACAAACGCTACAGCCGCTGCTGCTCTTGATGCCACCGCTGCAGATGCGGCCGTTGCTGCTGCAGCGCTCAAGGTGACAGCCGCTGCTGAAGCACCAAAGACAGTTGCTTACAACTCGGCACTGACGGCATTTAACGCCGCTGCCACCACTGCAGATGCAGACTACGCTGCTGCCGTTTCTGCCGCAACCGCTTACGATACGGCTGCCGCCGCCGTTACCACGCTGGCCTTGGCCAACGCAGCCAAAGTGCTTGCCGCTACTGCTGCCTCTACCGCTGCCACAGCGCAAACCTCTGCGGCTGCCGAAGTAACCGCTGCCACCGCGCTGACCGCTGCTGCTGCTGCCACGGTAGCCACGGCTGACAACGCCGTTGCAGTGACCAACGCTGCCGCTGCCGCTGCCGACGTTGCAAACGCTGCTGCTGCTGTCACCGCCGCCGCAACCAAGGTTGCCGCTGCAGATCTGGTGCCCGCAACCTACACAGCTCAAACCTTTGTGCTCACTACGGGTGTGGACACTGGTGCCTCCTTCACCGGCGGCAAGGGCGCAGATAGCTTCTACGCTGCTGATGTCGCTGGTGTTACTACCTGGACAACTGGCGACTCAATCGATGGTGGCTTGGGCAACGATAGCTTTACCGTTACCCGCACACTTGCAATCACTAAACCTACCGGTGCAACAGTAACTGGCATTGAAACTGCAACACTCACCAGTGGTGCTGACGTCAATGTCGACACTTCTGGCTGGACTGGCCTGACTCAGTTGAATGTTTCATCGGCTGCTGCTGCTGGTGAAACCATTACAGCTGCAACGACCACCGCTGTGACAATTACCAACACGACAGCACAGACTGCTACCCTTGTTGGTGGCGGTCTGGCAGCTTCTGTGACGACTGGTGCAGCTAATATCACCATTGGTAATGCCGCCAACGGTGCAGCAAACGCCAATCAAATCACATCTGCCACCACTTCTGGCGGTGCGGCTGTTGCGATTACTGATAACTCTGGTGCTCTTGGTGTTCAAGGTACCAAGCTCACTACCGTGTCCATCACCAATGCAGCGGGTGACCAAACCATTACAGGTGATGGCGTAACAACGCTGGCGTTGACCGGTCTGATTGGTGCGGCTACAGTTGGCGATACCACGATCACCTCTGCTGCTGGCGCACGAGCTTTGACGGTCACCTACAACGGTGTTGACGTTGGTGGCGATGCTGCCGTAACTGGCGGTGCTTTGACCTTGACAGACGGTGAAGCAACCTCGCTCAACATCAAGTCTGTAACCGCCAAGTCTTATGACGTGACAGTTGCGGCTGCCAAGGCTACCGCTGTAACGATTGACGCAGCAGTGGCTCTGCAGATGACAGCCTTGACCGCTGGTGTTGCAACAACCGTCGGTATCTCCGGCGCTGCCGCAGTAACCGTAGCTGCACACACATTGGCCATTACTGCAGCTATCACCAGCACCAATACCGCAGGTGTTACCTTAACTGGCGCGCTGGCAACGGGTGTGCAATTCACCGGTGGCGATGGTAATGACGTCATATCCCTGGTTGGTGCTACCACCAAGGCGATCACGACGGGCAAGGGCGACGACTCCGTGACAATTGCCGCTGCTCTGGGCGCCGGCGGTTCTATCGACGCCGGCGACGGCACCGATACCTTGGTTATGACGGAGGCTCTGGCTGCTAATGACGGTCTCTCAGTGGATTCAACTTTCGCTGGCACTGTCAGTGGTTTTGAGAAACTGTCCTTGACGACGGTAACGAAATCGAAGACGGTTAACCTGGCTAATTTGGACAACATCAATTACGTCACAACAACTGCTGCGACCGCCTTGGTTCTTGACAACATGGCCTCTGGCGGTACCGTCAAGTTGACTGCTGCGACAAACGACGTAACCGTCGGTGTGTCCAATGCTGGTGTAGGAACTGCGGATGTTGTGAACATCCTCGCTACTAAAGCAGGCAATACAACATTCGGCACTGTGACGGCTGTTAACGTCGAGACGCTCAACGTTACCGCAACGGATAGCACAACCATTCCGCTGGGTACGGTCGCAGACACGCTGACGACGACAGCAGCGGCCGCCAAGTCGATCAATGTGTACGGCAATGCAGGCTTGACCTTGACTGCAACTGCAACCACAGTAACGGCGTTTGATGCCTCAGGCATGACTGGCTCGGCAACTGCTGCTGGTGCTGCTGCGCTGGGCGTGACCTGGGCGAGTGGTGACTTGGCAGCCGCGTCAACTGTGACTGGTTCTGCTGGGGTTGACTCTCTTGATCTGAGCAACATCACTCTCGCCGCCGTTGGTGTTACGCTGAATGGCGGACTGGGTGGAACAGCTAGTACAGCAGGCGACACTTTGAAGGGTGGCGCAGGCAGCGACACCATTACCTTCTCTGGCCTTGGCATTTCAAGTTTGGTCGGCGGTGGCGGCAATGACACTATCACCGGCGCGACTGGCAATGACAGCATTGACGGCGGCGCCGGAGAAGACTCGATCATCGCGGGTGACGGCAAGAATACGGTGGACGGTGGTGCCGGTAACGACACGATCACCGCAGGTACTGGTGCCGACAGCATCGACGGCGGCACAGGTAACGACACCATCACTGCAGGTAACGGCGCGAACACCGTAAACGGTGGCGCCGGCAACGACGTCATCACCGGTGGCACCGGAGTGGATAGCATCACCGGTGGCGCCGGTAATGACAGCATGGACGGTGGTGATGGCAACGACTTGTTCTTTGCAAGCAATGCAGAGTTCATGGCAAGCAGCGTCACTGACACCGTAACTGGTGGTGCTGGCAACGACACCTTGACGTTTACCGACGCAGGAGGCACACTGACCTCGGCCAACATGGCTAATGTGACCGGTGTAGAAAAGATCGTGTTTGCGGACGGAGCCAACACGATTACCGTGGCCAGTGCCAATCTTGCTGGACTAACTGCTTCTACGCTTACGCTCGACGGTGCTGCAAGCACGGGTAACTTGAAGGCGACGGCTTCCGCTGTCACCGCTGCGTACAGCATTGTGTTCAATGCAGGTACGGGTGCAGATTCACTGACCGGCAGTCTTGGCAATGACACCGTCTTGTTTAAAGAAGGCGCCCTGACAAACGCCGACACCCTTAATGCGGGTGCTGGTACCGATACGGTGCAGTTGACGTTTGTTGGTAGTGGCGATGTTACTGATGTGTTCGGTGTCACAACTGGCGTCGAAAGCGTGACCGTAGCAGGTTTTGTCAATGACAATGCTCAAAAGACACTGACGATTCAAACTGGTCCTGCATACGCTCAAACCACAAACATGTCGGTTGATGCGTCTACGCTGGTTCTCGCAACCAATGGCACTGCCGCCAGCACTGACAGGTTGAGTTTCAGCGGGGCAACAGGCACCTATACAGGTGGCTTCAGCGTAACTGGCGGTGCAGGCGCCGACACCATCATCGGCAGTGCAAACAACGACACCATCATCGGCGGCGATGGTGTGGACTCGATGACTGGCGGTGCTGGTATTGACAACCTGTCCGGTGGTGCTGGCGCTGACACATTTGTGGTTGCAACAGCAGGTCACTTTACCGGTCTGACTTCAGTGGAAACCGTAAGCGGTGGCACGGGTAACGACATCCTGCTATTCGGCGGTACAGCGACTGTTGCTGCTGCAGACTTGCTGGGCATCAACTCAATTGAAACTATCTCGACTGCAGGTGACATCGCGTTCGGTGTGACGCTGACCGACGCGGTTTATACCGCGAACGGTTTGGCAACGCTAGCGCTTGATCTGGCTTCAGTTGGTGCGGCTAATACAACAGTGGACGCTTCAGGTTTAGGCGCTGCAAACAGCATTACCGTAACCCGTACTGGCGCTGCTGCTGACGGTGGCGATAGCATCGTACTGGGTGCTGGTGCTGACACGTTGAAGGTCGATACTTCAATATTGGACAACACGACCACAACGTTGACTGGCGGAACTGGTGCTGATACGCTGACGTTGTCGGGTGCCGCCACGGTTACCATGACAGCACTTACGACCGGCTTCGAGACGATCAACTTTGGCACAGATGCAGCCTATGTGATCACAACAAATGACTCCAACGTAGCTGCCGGCGCGACATTGACGGTCAGTGGTGCTTTGCTGACCGATGGCGTTACTGCGCTGACCACAGCACTGTCCTTCAACGGTACAGCCGAGCTCGATGGGTACTTTGTCATGACCGGCGGAACGGGTGACAACACCTTGACCGGCGGTAGCCTTGGTGACACATTGACCGGTGGTACTGGCGCTGACAGTCTCACAGGCAATGCAGGTGCTGACTCCTTGGTTGGCGGTGCAGGTGCTGACATCTTGGTTGGCGGTGCAGGTATCGATACTTTGCTTGGCGGTGCAGATGCTGACAGGCTGACCGGCGGTGCTGCCGCTGACGTAATTACTGGCGGCACAGGTAACGACACCTTCGTTTACACCAGTGCGTCTGTGACCGACTCCAACACGGCCACCTATGACGGCATCACGGACTGGACGACTGCGGCGGACAAGCTTGAGGTGACTCTGGATTACTCTGCCAGCGTAGCCTCGGTTAACGTCCTCGCTACCATGCTCACAGCGGTTGCCTCCGTAGCTGCGGCACAAGACGCATTGTCTGGCGCCCGCGGTCAGTTCGTGTACGACACCGGTGCTAGCGCGCTGTACGTTAACGTCAATAATGACAATCTGATCACCACATCAGACTTCAAGATTGGCTTGAATGCAGCAACAACTGCCGCGAACACGGTGGCTGAAGGTGACATTAACTTCGTGATCACGGGTAGTACGGTTGCCGACACGATCACCGCTGGCGGTGGTGCAGATACCATTGACGGTGGCGCTGGTGCCGACTCCTTAACTGGTGGTGCAGGCGCCGACGTCATCACGGGTGGCCTTGGTGCTGACACTATCGTTGGTGGCACGGGGGCTGATACGATCATCCTCGGCTCAGAGGCTGCAACGACTGATTCGGTGGTAGAAGCTGCTGGGGACTCTGCTGCAACTATCACACTTACTTCTTTGCGCGCTGCATACACTGGCGTTGACAGTGTTACTGGCTTCCAATTGGCAGGTGTTGATGTGCTGGATCTGGCCGGAACCCCAACATTGGCTTCAGCCGGCGATGTTGATGGTGCTGATAGCACTGCAGTCTTGACTGCAGCAGGTAGCGATGTCATCAAGTCACACCGTATTTCGGCAACTGGACTGACAACTTTTGACGATACGGATATCTTTGCCGGCGCAGTAGGTCTCACTGATGCAGGTGATGTAGGAGCGGCAATTCAATACTTGGCTCTCCAAGACATTGGTAATGCTGGTGCCACTGTGATTTTCGCGGGAGCTGGTAATGGCGGCGCAAGCTACTATGTCTATCAGCAAACGGCAACTACCAAGGGTGATACTGGTGGATACATAGTAGTCGAATTGGTTGGTGTCACTGCTACTGGTGGTATCGAAGTAGGCGGTGCAACCGCAGCCACAGTAAACCTAGGTTAAGGTTTGCAGGGGCAAGGTGTAGATTTGCCTGCAAGTCCCCTGGCCCATCCGACTCCATTCCCTCACCCCCTGAGGGAACTCTAATTAAAACCCCACTGCTCACAAGGCAGTGGGGTTTTTTAATATCAACAAGATCCCAGCATGCCAACAAACAAAATCGATAATCAGGGATATGAGAGCAGTCTCCTCGTCTAAGTCTGGCGACGCTGCATTATGTGAAGGTTTCACTGTCGCGGTAGTCGGCCTGGGTGTCCGCTGGCAAACCGCCCACCCTGCCTATCCGCTAGCGCTAAAGCAAATCCATTAGCGCTTTATCATCTCGGCTTGTGGGTACACCACCAATCTGAGTAATGCCCAACTAGGAGAATTTCCGTGACAGACTGGACCAACGGCTACGTAGCTGACATTGACTATACCTACGGCTATTTCGGTGAACTGAACCCCCTGAGTGCGCGCCTGGCGTTCTTGAGTTCAGGCTTGGTGCCACCAGACAACGGCATACATTGCGAGCTGGGTTTTGGTCAGGGCATGAGTACCAACATCCATGCTGCGGCTTCTGTCAGCACCTGGTACGCCACCGACTTCAACCCGGCACAGGCCGGCTTTGCACAGTCTGTGGCAAGAGCATCTGGTGCGGATGCACACCTGTATGACCAAGCCTTTGCAGAATTCTGCACGCGCTCCGACCTGCCAGATTTCGACAGCATTGAACTGCATGGCATCTGGAGTTGGATCAGCGAGGAGAACCGCGCAGTGATCGTTGACTTTATCAGCCGAAAATTGAAGGTTGGTGGCGTACTTTATGTCAGCTACAACACCCAGCCCGGTTGGGCCGCGTTTGCGCCAATGCGTCATTTGCTGGCCGAACACGCTGCTGTGATGGGGGCTAAGGGTGTGGGCACTGCAAGGCGTGTCGACGGCGCACTAGATTTTGCCGAGAAGCTGCTTGCAACAAACCCGATCTATGCCCAAGCCAACCCGCTGGTGGTCGGGCGACTCAAAGATGTCAGAGGGGATGATCGGCACTATCTGGCGCATGAATACTTCAGCCGCGACTGGCAGCCGATGCACTTTGCCACCACGGCAAATTTGCTCTCGACTGCAAAGCTCGATTACGCATGCTCCGCTCACTATCTTGACCATATCGATGATGTCAACCTGACCCCGGATCAGCAGACCTTGCTCAAGGAAATCCCTGATGCAACGTTTCGCCAGACCGTGCGCGACTTCATGGTTAACAAGCAGTTTCGTAAAGACTACTGGGTCAAGGGTGCCAGAAGGCTAAATCCGACAGAACAGAGCGAAGCACTAAGAGCTCAGAGCGTAGTTTTGGTCACGCTGCGATCTGATGCATCGCTCAAAATAGCTGGTGCCATGGGCGAGGTCACGATGCAAGAATCGATTTATGGCCCAATTCTGGATGCACTGGCAGATCACAAACCCCAAACTCTGGCACAAGTGGAGCGGAGTGTAAAAGAACAGGGTGTGAGCTGGCCTCAGATCGTCCAAGCCGTTATGGTGTTGGTTGGCGCTGGCTATTTGGTGGCGGTGCAGGATGAGGCTTTGATTCCCAAAGCCCGGAAACTCACAGACAAGCTCAATGCCCACCTTATCGACAGAACGCGGGCTGGCAGTGACATCGGCCTTCTGGCTAGCCCGGTTACAGGCGGTGGTGTCTCGGTCGGGCGCTTTGGGCAATTGGTCTTGTCGGCCATAAACGATGGCCAGCAAAGGCCCACTGAGTGGGCCCAGTCAATCTGGGCATTGATGGCCGCGAGGGGACAAAAACTCATCAAAGAAGGTAAGGTACTCGACAGCGCCGAAGAGAACCTTGCCGAACTGACTGCACAGGCACAGGCGTATGCCGACAAGCAGTTGCCGATTCTCAAGGCGCTACAGCTTTTCTAGATGAAAACCTTTCTCCACGTCGGCTGCGGTCCTAAAGGCAAAGACCGAACCACAGCAGGTTTCAATACGCCTGACTGGACCGAATTGCGCCTGGACATCGACCAAAGTGTCAATCCCGACATCGTCGGCACCATGCTCGACATGTCGGCGGTTGCCTCTGAATCCGTTGATGCCATCTTCTCCAGCCACAACATTGAGCATCTTTACCCGCACGAGGTGCCACAGGCGCTTTCGGAATTCAAGCGCGTGCTCAAGCCTGATGGCTTTGTGATCATTACCTGCCCCGATTTGCAATCAGTTTGTGCGTTGGTTGCCCAAGACAAATTGACAGAGGCGGCCTACCAATCGCCAGCAGGCCCGATTACCCCATTGGACATTCTGTACGGGCTTCGGCCCGCTATGAGCCAGGGCAATCTCTACATGGCGCACCGCTGTGGCTTTACCCAGAAGGTGCTAACAGGCACATTACAGGCGGCCGGTTTTACCACCATAGTCGCCAAGCGCCGTGAATATCCCTTTTTTGAGCTTTGGACGCTGGCTACCATTGAGCCGTTGACACAGGCAGCCTTGCGCGAAATGGCAATGGCGCACTTTCCATGAGAAAACTCAACCTCGGCTGTGGCTTTGACAAGCGTGAGGGCTTTGTCAATGCCGACAACTTTGCCGAATGTTCGCCCGACATTCAGCTCGACATTGAGCAAACGCCCTGGCCGCTGGCAGACAGCAGCTTTGATTACATCCTGATGAAGCATGTGCTCGAACATGTGGGTGCCGACTTCCCAACCTTCACCCGCGTAATGCGTGAGCTGTACCGCGTCATTACCCCCGAGGGCATCATCGAAATTCATGTGCCGCACTTCCGGCACGATACCTGGTGGTCAGACCCAACCCATGTGCGCGCCTTTACGCCGCTGACCTTCAGGATGATGTCGAAGAAGCAGAACGACGAATGGATTGCCAAGCGTGCCAACTACACCATGCTGGCCCATGTGATGCAGGTGGACTTTGAGATCACCGAAGCACTGCAGGTCTATGACCCGCTGTGGTGGCAGAAGGTGCAGGCAGGGGAGCTGACCAAGGACCAGTTGCGCGCAATGGGTGACCAGCAGTGGGGTCTGGTCAAGGAACTGCAGGTCAAACTCAAGGCCGTGAAGGCGTGAGCTTGCACTTGACCCATGGTCACCACGGTCACCTCTTACACCGACGAGCGTAACCGCGCCGGCATTGGCGCAGGCTTTGATGGGGTAGTGCGCATTACCATCGGTGGCAATTACGGCACCGGTGTGCTTCTCTATGACGGCCACGCTGTTCTGACATCTGCGCACTTGTTTGCCAACGGTACAGTGGGCACCAGTGTCTCGTTTGAAACGACGGCCGGAAATCAGAGCATCGCAGCCAGCACGGTCGTGCTTTGCCCCTCCTACGAGGCTACGCAAGACAACAATGATCTCGCTCTGGTGTGGCTATTGGCCAGTGCACCTGTCACGGCAGAACGATATGACCTGTATCGCAGCAGCGACGAAATTGGCCAAACGCTGACGATGGTCGGTTATGGCCAGCCCGGTACCGGTGCCACGGGCGTGCTGACAAACTACAGCGGCGACTCAGTACGGCTCAAAGCCAGCAACCAGTTTGATGCGGATGCGGCAACGCTCAAGAGTTGGCTTGGCTCGGGCATGGCCTGGACCCCGACGCCGGGCACTCAATTGATTGCGGATTTCGACAACGGCAGCACTGCCCAGGATGCGCTGGGCCGCCTGATGAGCCTGCCTGGAACGGGTCTGGGACAAAACGAAGGCTTGATTTCGCCGGGTGACAGTGGTGGCCCGGCCTTCATCAACGGACAGGTGGCTGGCATTGCCAGCTACTGCGCGAGTCTGGTGTCCGCCAGCGCCACACCCGACATCGACGCCTTGAGCAACAGCAGCTTTGGTGAGATTGCCGCATGGCAACGGGTCAGCTACTACCAGCAGTGGATCGATCAGAGCCTGCGTGCCCAGTACCCGAACGCCCCGACTCAAGCGGAGCAGGTGCAGAAAACCGTTTCTGAGGGTAACAGCGGCACCAGTTATGCCTACTTCTTGCTGCAGTTCACCGGCGTGCGCAGTGACCCTAACCTGTTATTGCGTGTGGACTATGCAACCCGCGACGGTAGTGCCACTGCGGGCCAGGATTACCTTGGCGTGCATGGAGTGCTGGTGCTCTACCCCAACGAAAATCAGGCTGCGATTGCGGTTGAGATCATTGGCGACGTTACCCCTGAGCCCAATGAGACTTTTTATCTCGATGTGACTAATCCGGTAGGGGGTGGTTTTGGTCCCGGGGTTGTCACACTCACGGCGATGCGTACTATTGTCAACGACGATGGCGGACTATGGGGCTGACTTTGCTGGCGTGCGGGGACCAGCGGTGGGGTAGGGGCCCAGCAGGCAGCCACGGCGCACCAACGGCTTGACCTGCGCCCATTCGGCATCTGTGAATGGCATCGCATCGGGGTCAGACATTGCCGCAGCGGTGATGGAAGCATCTTCTTCGGGTGTCGGCAAAATGATGACACGACCCAAACGGGTTTTAACTGTTTTCAACATAGGTCTGAACCTCTCGTTCATTGGCTTTACGCAAACTAATAATCCGGCGTGATTCCCCGCGCTCGACAAAGGCGACAAAATACAAGCGCTGGCCGGGTGTGGGTTGAGGTGTCATTGCGGCCCCCGATTGTCATTGCGGCCCCCGATTGTCATTGCGGCCCCCGATTGTCATTGCGGCCCCGGAGTGTCATTGCGGCCCCGGAGTGTCATTGCGGGCTTGACCCGCAATCCAGTGGCGGCGCTTGCGCAAGTTTTCTCGGATAATTGACAACCATGAATAAGTCCCCTTCTTTCGCCATTTACTACGCTGGCGACGCCTACTCCACGGCCAACAAGATCATGGGCCGCCGGAGTGCCGGCAAGGCCTTTATGCGTGACAAATTGGAGTCCAATAAATTTCTGACCCCAACCAATTTCTTCATGCAAACGAATAGATTTGTCTGTGGGTGGAGTGTTGGCATAATATGCCATTCATCATGCTTGTGAAAGATTGATATGCCAACAAAAAATGTGGTCCTCACTGAGCATCAAGCGCACTTTGTTGAAAACTTGGTTGTGTCTGGCCGGTACCAAAATGCCAGCGAGGTTCTGCGTGAAGGTTTGCGGCTGATCGAACTGCGGGAGAGTGAAGACAAGTTTCGTTTGACGGCGTTGAAGAAAGCAGCTCGCCTTGGTATCGCTGACATCAATGCTGGAGCGTATGCCAGTTTTGATTCGCCGGTCGGTTTGAAGAAGCATCTGTCTTCGTTGACAGCGAAAGTGCTCGGTGCATAGTGGCTGCAAGCGATTGGCGCGTGCGTCTTGCGGCGACAGCACAAGAAGACTACCAAGACATTTTGCAGTGGACGGTAGATCAATTTGGGCTTGATCAAGCTCGGACCTATGCCGATACACTGGCCACTGCCCTTGAAGATTTGTGTGCCGGCCCTGAAATTATTGGTGTGAAGGTGCGCAGCGAAATCGGGCCAAACCTGTACACCTTGCATGTTGCTCGCAAGGGACGCAAGGGGCGGCATTTCGTGATTTTCCAGGCAGGGCACACGCAAGGTGACCAGATCATCGATGTGCTGCGAATCTTGCACGACAGCATGGATCTGCACAGACATCTACCAGCAGACGATTTGCATTAGCAAGCTGGCCAAGCGAGGTCGATGCGAGGGGAAACCCGGGTTAGTGCCCGATTTGACCGAGACCGAGGCGCTTGCACCGAAAAATGCGTTCGCAGTCCGGGTGCACCAACAGCGGTGTCGCGCACCAAGCGCTTGAGGGTGTCGTTGCCTGTCATTGCGGACCCGATCCGCAATCCATGCCCCTCGGACTTTCTGGATGCCGGATCAGGTCCGGCATGACAAATTGGAGTCTGACCCCGATTTCCCTGACAAATTAGAGTCTGACCCCGATTTCCGATTTCCTCCGATTTCCCCAGAAATTGTCATCCCGGACATTGATCCGGGATCCAGTGCCACGCTAGCCATGGATCGCCACGGCCATTCAGAGCTGGCGCAGCATTGTCATTGCGTCCCCGGATCATGTCCGGCATGACAGCGTAGGTCGTTGGCATCGCTGCCTCTTTCCCTTCGGAAGCGACATCATCATTGACAAAATTTTGTGTGTGTCTAAAATGCACACATGGTTGACCAGAAATACTTCAACTGGGACCCTGAAAAGAACCACTTGTTGCTAGCACAGCGGGGCATCTCGTTTGAGCGGATTGTTTTTGAAATCGCCAGCGGCAATGAGTTGGCGGTGCTTGAACACCCCAATCAGCAAAGGTACCCCGGGCAGAAAATTTCGATGGTCCAGGTTGACGATTACGTCTATGCCGTGCCCTTTGTCGAAACTGAAGCAGAAATTTTTCTGAAAACCATCATTCCAAGTCGCAAAGCCACCAAGCAATTCAGGAGTAAGTCATGAAAGCAACGCCACTGATCGACGATGAAGAGTTGGAGATATTGCAGGCATGGGAGGCAGGCACTCTGAAGCCAGTAAGCGGCATGGCAAAGCAGATCAAGGCGCACCGTGTGGTGGCCGAGGCAACGTTCAAGAAGGATCAGCGTCTGAACATTCGCATCTCAAGCAGGGATCTAAAGAGTCTGCAGGCCCGCGCTCTTGAAGAAGGTGTTCCGTATCAGACGTTTGCGGCCAGTTTGCTCCACAAGTTTGTCAGTGGACATCTGTGAATTAGTTGGGGTCAGTCCAGCTTGGGTGCACCGCCATACCGGACTACGATCCGGTGGTCGATGTCAACTATCCTGACCGCCGTGTTGCCTCACGAGGGAATGTTACTCCTTTGATTGCCACCATATCGGCCTTGCCAACGCGCCCAGATTGCACATCTGCAAGACCCTGCTCGTCAAACTCGCGCTCCATTTTTGCAGCCACGTCGGCGGTGTCGCGCACCAAGCGCTTGAGGGTGTCGTTGCCTGTCATTGCGGACCCGATCCGCAATCCATACCCCTGACTTTCTGGATGCCGGATCGCGTCCGGCATGACAAATTGGAGTCTGACGCCGATTAATTCCCTTGCACCGAAAAATGCGTTCGCAGTCCGGGTGCACCAACAGCGGTGTCGCGCACCAAGCGCTTGAGGGTGTCATTGCCTG
>CAIYNH010000147.1 GCA_903927495.1 uncultured beta proteobacterium | reverse complement strand
GCCAGCCAAAGCGTTCCTGTAGAAATAGCGCCAGCACATTGAAACCGCCCAGACTGGCCCGGTGGCGAAACAGCATCAGAATGCCCACGCCCATCAGCAGTCCGCCCATAACAGCCGTAAACAATGGCGACAATGCTCCAAAAGTAACCACTTTGGGCAGCAGGGTGACAAATATCGACAGCAGGCCCACTGCGGCAGCGGTTTTGAGCGTGAAAGCACGGCCCATCTGTCGCCAGGCCAGCGCGTAAAAAGGCACATTCACCAAAAACAAAACCAGGCCAAAGTTCCAGCCGGTAGCGTAATGAATCAAGAAAGCGATACCGGGTGTGCCCCCCGTTAGCAGGCCTGCGTGACCAAACATCATCACCCCAAAGGCCATAAACAGCGTGCCGGTTAATAGCGCCTGTGCATCTTCGTAGGGTCGATGGCGCAGTGCATCATCGATGGGTGAGCTTTTTAACATTGTAAATCTGGTTAAAGTTTTGAAGACGGGCATCGTACCCAACTGAACTGACAGCGAACGCCAGTATGCCTGGGTGGGACGAGCATGATCATGCGTAAGCTGTGGCAAACTCGCGGCCTTCTCTAGTAATCGGTGGCTTTGTTCTTTCAGTTATGCAAAAAATCATCTCGCAAATCGCGCAAGAAATCCGGGTTAAGGACAGTCAGGTGCTGGCAGCTGTTTCACTGCTTGATGGTGGCGCTACAGTTCCGTTCATAGCCCGCTACCGCAAAGAGGTCACTGGTGGCCTGGACGACATCCAACTGCGCGAACTTGAAGTCCGTTTGATTTATTTGCGGGAACTGCGTGACCGATTGGTGTCGGTCATAAAAATCATTGAAGAGCAGGGCAAGATGACCCCCGTGCTGTTAGCTGCTCTGGTGGCAGCACCTACTAAGCAGGAGTTGGAAGATCTGTACCTGCCTTTCAAATTGAAACGCCGAACCAAAGGTCAACTTGCGCGTGAAGCTGGGTTGGAGCCGCTGGCCGATGCACTGTTTACCAATCCGACGCTGGTACCTTCCGATGAAGCGCGAGCGTACCTGATTACGTTGCGACCCGTTGTAGAGGGGGAAGACAAGCAACCCGACTTTTCTACGGTACAAGCGGTGCTTGACGGTGTGCGAGATTTGTTGAGTGAGCGCTGGGCTGAGACACCAGCGCTGGTGCAAGACTTGCGCGAATGGCTATGGGCCCAGGGCTTACTGCAGTCCAAGCTGATGGATGGCAAAGACGAAAACCATCCCGATGTGGCCAAGTTCCGTGATTACTTTGACTACGACGAGCCAATTTGCCGCGTGCCATCGCACCGGGCGCTCGCCGTGTTTCGGGGGCGCAGCCTAGAAATGCTTGATGCCAAGCTCGTTGTACCTGAGCCAAATATGCCGCTGATGCCTGTCAATACAGTGCAGGCTGCTCACTTAAGTAGAGCAAGTCAGGGGGCAATATCATCCACCGGAAATATTGTTAAAAATCAGGCTGTAGCACCTGCTGCATCTGTACAGGCAGCTATTAAAACAAGAGCAACTCCAATGGTCTCGCTGGCCGAAGGTCGGATTGCTCTGAAACTGGGGTGGAGCCACCAAGGCCGCGCTGCCGATGATTTTTTGCGCAAATGCGTGGCCTGGACCTGGCGCGTCAAGCTCAGCCTTTCGACCGAACGTGACTTGTTCACCCGACTTCGGGATGAAGCTGAAAAAGTCGCTATCAAGGTGTTTGCCGATAACCTGCGTGACCTGCTGCTGGCCGCACCGGCGGGGCCGCGCGTGGTGCTGGGGCTTGATCCCGGCATTCGTACCGGTGTTAAGGTGGCGGTGGTTGATGCTACCGGCAAGTTGGTGGACACCAGCACTATCTATCCGCATGAGCCACGCAAAGATTGGGACGGTTCTTTGCACATTTTGGTCAAGCTGTGTCAGAAACACGCGGTCAACCTCATTGCGATTGGCAATGGAACCGCCAGCCGCGAGACCGACCGATTAGCCGCTGACCTCATTAAGTTCATGGGAAAAACTCCTGTAGCGCTTGATGGACTTGCGCCAGCAGCTATAGAAAAGGTAGTAGTCAGCGAGGCTGGTGCCTCGGTATATTCGGCCAGCGAATTCGCCAGTCTGGAAATGCCGGATGTCGATGTGAGCTTACGCGGTGCTGCTAGTATTGCCCGACGCCTGCAAGATCCGCTCGCCGAATTGGTCAAGATCGATCCCAAAAGTATTGGCGTGGGCCAGTACCAGCACGATGTCAATCAAAGCGAACTCGCAAAAACCCTGGATGCAGTGGTCGAAGACTGTGTCAACTTGGTCGGCGTTGACCTGAATATGGCCAGCGTGCCGTTGCTCAGTCGTGTCTCGGGTCTGTCAAGTAACGTCGCCAAGGCGGTGGTGCGTTGGCGTGAGGCCAATGGTGCCTTTGACAACCGCCAGCAATTGCTCAAGGTGACCGGTCTGGGGGCAAAAACCTTTGAGCAAAGCGCCGGATTTTTGCGCATTCGTGGAGGTAACAACCCGCTCGACATGACTGGCGTGCACCCCGAAACTTATCCGCTGGTTGAGCACATTATGCTAAATACCGGCAAATCCGTGCACGACCTGATGGGCCGCCCCGACATGCTCAAAACCTTGCGGCCAGAGCTGTTTGCCAATGACAAATTTGGCATCATCACGGTCAAAGACATTCTGGGTGAGCTTGAAAAACCGGGCCGTGACCCACGCCCAGACTTCAAGGTGGCGCGCTTCAATGACGGTGTGGAAAGCATTTCAGACCTCAAAGAAGGCATGGTGTTGGAGGGTACGGTCAGCAATGTGGCTGCTTTTGGTGCCTTTATTGACCTCGGAGTGCACCAGGACGGCTTGGTCCATGTGAGCCAGCTCAGTCACAAGTTTGTGACCGATGCGCGTGAGGTGGTAAAGACCGGCGACTTCGTCAAGGTGCAAGTGGTTGAGGTCGACGTGGCACGTAAGCGCATTGCCCTGACCATGAAAATTGGTGCAACTCCGGCCAGTCGCGATGCTGGACATCGCGGTGACAACCGCTTTGAAGCTGCAACTCGCCAGCAACGGGGTGGCACACAGCCCAGTCATGCGCCACAATCGACAGCCATGACATCTGCATTTGCCAAACTCAAAGGATTGGGGCGTACCACACCATGAAACTCGACGAGTTGCTGTCTACGCCTTTTGTGATGCCCAGCATTCCCAGGGTAGTGGCCTTGTTGTTTTCTGAGTTGGGGCGCGCTGAGCCTGATTTACGCCGCATTGACCAACTCATCAGCACTGATCCGGCCTTGGCCACGCGTGTTTTACAGGCCGCTAACGCCAGTGTTTTCAGCCTCTCCGGACAGCTCCATAGCGTCACTGAAGCTCTGGCGGTGTTGCGTCTGGCCCAAGTGCAGGCGATGGTGACAGCGGCAGCGGCAGCCTCGGGTGCGTCCTTCAAAGCGGTTCCCGGCATACGCCTACCCCAGTTTTGGGCATACAGCCTGGATGCCGCCAAGGTCTCACGATCGCTGGCGGGTCTGGTCAAGCAAAACCAGCAGGCTGCTTTTACCTGTGGCTTGATTCACGCTGTGGGTGAACTGGCCTTGCGCATCGCTTTGCCAAAGGCTGTGGCACTTGATTCGGTTGTTGCACCACTAGATTTGAAACGTGCTCGGACCGAGCGCCGGACTTTTGGGTATTGTTATGCGCATGTGAGTGCGGGTTTGGCGCGCCAATGGCATTTTCCTCAGATCATGGTGGATGCGCTGGAGTACCAGCACGCGCCGTTTGACAACGATGTCTATGAACCTCTGGCGGGGGTCATTCATCTCGCAGTCTGGCGGGCACGAGCGCGCCAGGCCGGCTTGTCTGCCAACGCGCTGACTGTGACTTTTCCATCAACGGTGGCTGAAGTGCTGGGCCTCGATATTGACCTGGTGTTGCAGCAAGACCCGATTGATTGGTCAGCCCAGGTGCCCGGTACCAGTTTCCCAAAGGTTTAGCGCATGCTCGCCTTGGTTATTTATGCCGGACCATCGGCCCGTGCCAAGCTTGCGCAAGACGGTTTGCAACCCCATCACGTTGGCACGATTGCGGCTGCAGCTGGTGGCCCCAAGGGGTTGATACTGGGAGCGCTGGACCGTTTCATTTTTGGTGAATGGTTGCTCAAGTCGAATCAATGTGTTGATTTAGTGGGAGCGTCCATTGGTGCCTGGCGCATGTCCACTGCCTGTTTGGAGCAACCGGTGGCAGCCTTGAAGCTGCTGGAGCATAACTACATTCGTCAACATTACGAGTTGCTGCCGGGTGAAAAACGACCCTCGGCGGAGCGTGTGAGCGCCTTGTTTGGACAGAATTTACAGGCTTTTTACGGTGACCACCTGTCCGAGGTGCTGCACCATTCGCGCTACCGTTTGCATGTATTGACCTCACATGGACGGGGCTTGCTGGCGCATGCGCATGCTTGGCGCACACCGTTGGGTTTTGCCGGCGCTTTCTTGAGTAATCTGATACATCGCAAGGCGCTGGGTGGATGGCTTGAACGGGTGGTGTTTTCAAGCCACTTGCCTTTGCCATTTGACCCGGGCGATTACCCGACGCTACAGGTTGCTTTGACTCAGGAGAACTTTTTCGCGGCCGTGCAAGCCAGTTGCTCGATCCCGTTTGTTTTGCAGGCGGTGCATGACATAGCCGGCGCGCCACCAGGGGCATATTGGGATGGTGGTGTCACTGACTACCATCTCCACCTGAACTATGCGCGTCTTCAAAAAACTACTGAATTGATAGCAGCTGGTGCCTATTCAGAAAGCGTTTCAGCAATAAATCGCAGTATCGACAGGGGATCTCTGGTGCTGTATCCACACTTTCAGCAAAGCGTGATCCCGGGTTGGCTCGACAAACATTTACGCTGGCGTCACGCCGCCACACCTTTTTTAGACAATATGGTGCTACTGGCACCCAACCCCGAGTGGGTCAAAACTCTACCCAATGGAAAACTGCCTGATAGGGGCGATTTCACCCACTATGGGGCCGACTTGTCAGCCCGGGTTAAAGCATGGACAACTGCTGTTGCGGCCAGTGCCCAGTTGGTTGATGAGTTTGAGGGCTGGTTGGCACGCCCGGATATGGGTCGG
>CAIYNH010000146.1 GCA_903927495.1 uncultured beta proteobacterium | reverse complement strand
TTGATGCCGTCGTTGGCATTGCGAACAGCCTGGTTCAAGCCGCGCACTTGCGAGGTCATGTTCTGACCAATGGCCAAACCAGCGGCATCGTCCTTGGCCGAGTTGACACGCGTGCCAGTAGAGAGTTGCTCCATGGCAGTGCTCATGGCGCGTGCGTTGGTTTTCATCGCATTTTGTGAGTACATCGCACTCACGTTGGTGTTGATAACGGACATAACAGTTCTCCAAAGATGTATCGAAATGCCAATTTTTTGGCGACTACAAGTCTACAAACGGGGTGTCAATTTCCTGGACAACGGGTTTGTCAGATAAGCAATATGCAGATTGCGTGCCAACTATTTGTTGCCGCTCACTTCAGCAGGGATAGAACGCTTTGCGGTTGCTGATTGGCCTGCGCCAACATGGCGGTGGCTGCCTGCTGGATGATCTGCGTCTTGGACAGTTGGGTGGTGGCGGTAGCGTAGTCGGTGTCCATGATCGTGCTGCGCGATGCGGAGAGATTGGACGAAATATTGGTCAAATTATCAGCAGCATAAGTCAGCCGGTTAATGCTGGCGCCAAGGGTTGCGCGTTGGGCATTGATCGTACCGAGTGCACTATCAAGTTTTGTGATTGCCGATGACGCGTTGGCCATGCCAGACGCCACAGTTGCGCCGCTCAACGTGAACGTCGCACTGCTAATGCCCAAACCCACCAGCGTTGTTGCACTGACAATAACAGCCACGGTTTGCCCTGACATCGCGCCCACCTGAAACTTCGTGGTTGCAGCCGAAAGCACCGCAGTGCCATTCCACTTGGTTTGCGTGTTGATACTGGTAATTTGGCTCGAAAGCTGAGAAAACTCTTTCTGCAGGTAGCCACGCTGTGTTGTGGAATACGTTCCATTGGACGCTTGAACTGCCAACTCCCGCATGCGCTGGAGCATGTTCGACACTTCCACCATGGCGCCTTCTGCCGTCTGCAGCATGTTGATGCCGTCGTTGGCATTGCGAACAGCCTGGTTCAAGCCGCGCACTTGCGAGGTCATGTTCTGACCAATGGCCAAACCGGCAGCATCGTCCTTAGCAGAGTTGATGCGCGACCCCGTGGAGAGTTGCTCCATGGCGGTGCCCATAGCGCGGGTGTTGGTCTTCATCGCATTTTGCGCAAAGACGGCGTTGACATTGGTGTTAATAACTGGCATGGCGGTTCTCCAAAACGATGAACGGGTACCGCCCCTAAGCCGGCGGATGTGAGTTGACGACCCAGTGTCAAAAATTAGACAGGAGGGCAATCAATTCATCCGACAGCAATGATCGTGCCAGCCAAAACGGCAAGGGTTTGCCGGCATCTTGCCGTTGTGCCGCCTGCAAGCGCAAAAAAGCCTGTCGAAACCGACAGGCTTTTCAAAGTTTGCCGCCCAGCACTTGGCCGGGCGTCTGGCTGTTAATGCTTACTTGAGCAGCGCGAGCACACTTTGCGGCTGCTGATTTGCCTGGGCCAGCATGGCGGTGGCGGCTTGCTGGATGATCTGCGTCTTGGACAACTGCGTAGACGCGGTGGCGTAATCGGTGTCCATGATCGTGCTGCGCGATGCAGAAAGATTGGACGAGATGTTTGTCAAATTATCGGCCGCATAGGTCAGGCGGTTAATGCCGGCCCCAAGGGTTGCTCGTTGTGCATTGATCGTACCTAGTGCACTATCGAGTTTTGTGATTGCCGATGACGCATTGGTAATGCCAGACGCCACAGTTGCGCCGCTCA